>CAVGPK010000005.1:0-55696 GCA_963631155.1 bacterium
GCTTTATATAAAGCCTTAATTGAATTAAGATATACAAATGCAGATGAAATAGTAAGAAACTACATGATCGAAGTAATCGCCAAAGAAAAACATCACTCTACAGAAAGAATGGAGAAAGTACCTGGCTTTTACTATCTTTACAGCAATATCTTCTTAAAAATAATGAAAACTACTGATTTACAAGTGAGTGAAACTTTGAAAGGCAAAGATTATTACGATGTAACAATTAAGAAATGTTTATGGCATGATGCATGCGTAGAAAATGACTGCGCTAATTTATGCAAATTATTTTGTGATGTTGATGATGTCACTTATGGTGATCTTAAAAAAATTGGCTTTTCAAGAACGAAAACTCTTGGGTATGGTGGTGATTGTTGTGACTTTCATTTCTTTAAAAAATAACATAATTGACCATTTGATTGTAAGCATCAAATATTTGACACTTACAAAGTTCTAAAAAAATTTAAAACAACAATTGAAAAAGAAATCTTATGAAAAGCTTAGATCATGTAATCTAAGCTTTTTGACATATAGAAAAAATCTCCATAATAGATCTTAAAAGTCTTTGCTGCTATAATAAGGCCATGGAAACTTTAGAAATACAAAACAAATTTCAACCACAATTCATCTCCAATGACTTTAGACAAGGAAGAAAAGTTTTATCTACCATTGAAAATGAACTTTTGAAATGTAATGAATTTATCATTAGTGTCGCATTTATCACAATGTCAGGCATTACCCCTTTACTACCCATTTTTAAAGAATTAGAAAAGAAAAATGTTAAGGGAAAAATACTCACAACCGATTATCTTGCATTTAGTGAACCAAAGGCCTTAGATCGATTGAGTGAATTCAAAAATATTGAACTTAAAATGTACCTTGTCCAAGACAATCAAATTGGATTTCACACAAAAGGATACATCTTTAAAGAAAAGGACAACTATAAAATCCTTGTAGGAAGCTCAAACCTAACCCAAAAAGCACTCACAATCAATCGTGAATGGAACACAAAATTAACATCCACAAAAAACATGGAATACACAAATGAAATCTTACATGAATTCCATACTTTATGGAATGCAAAAAACACCTACAATTATGATCTTTTTATCGGAGCCTATCGCATCCACTATAACGAACAAAAAAGATATCATCCCCTGGCATCAAATATTCCTACCACCCTTACTCCCAATCCCATGCAAGAGAAGTTCGGTAAAAATCTTGAAGATTTATTAAACCAAGATCAACATAAAGCTTTACTCATCTCCGCCACTGGAACAGGAAAAACATATGCTTCTGCCTTTGGCCTTCAAAGAATTCAAGCTAAAAAAGTCTTATTCTTAGTCCACAGAGAACAAATCGCCAAACAGGCAAAGGAAAGTTATCAAAAAGTTTTTGGAAAAAATAAAACATATGGACTTTTATCCGGAAATCATAAAGACACAAATGTAGATTTTTTATTTTCAACCATGCAAATGATGGCAAAAGAAGAAATATACACTCAATTTGATCCCTATACATTCGATGTCCTTGTCATTGATGAAGCCCACCGTATTGGTGCCAAAAGCTACCAAAACATCATTCAATACTTTAAGCCAAATTTACTTCTTGGAATGAGCGCAAGCCCTGAAAGAAGCGATGACTTTGATGTATATGCACAATTTGACCACAATATCGCCTATGAAATTCGTCTTCAACAAGCTTTAGAAGAAAATCTACTATGCCCCTTCCATTATTTTGGTATCACCGACCTATTCGTTGACAACGAAAAAACAGACTCTTCCAATTTCAATCAATTAACATCCAACCAAAGAGTCGACTACATCCTTAAACAAATCCAATTTTATGGATACAGTGGAAAACGTGCAAAAGGATTAATGTTTATCAGTTCTAAAAAAGAAGCAGAAGCTCTAAGCGAACGATTTAACATGCGAGGACTTAGAACCCTTGTATTAACCGGAGAAAACACCCAGGAACAAAGAGAAGAAGCTATTGATCGACTTGTATCCGATACAAGAAATGATTTTATAGAATACATTTTAACTGTCGATATATTTAATGAAGGAGTCGACATTCCAGAAATCAATCAAGTCATTCTTTTAAGACCTACACAATCTCCCATCGTATTTGTTCAACAATTAGGAAGAGGATTAAGAAAAAATAAAGACAAAGAATATGTTGTTATTTTGGACTTTATTGGAAACTATCAAAACAACTTTATGATCCCTATTGCCCTATCTGGTGATCGCACATACAATAAGGACAATATTCGAAGATATGTCCTAGAAGGTGAAAAAATCATTCCTGGATGTAGTACGATTCATTTTGACGAAATTTCAAAAAAGAAAATATTTGAATCCATAGACAATACAAATTTCAACAACATACAACTTATTAAAGAAAGCTATAGAGAATTAAAATACAAACTAGGACACATCCCTACTCTTCTTGACTTTGAAAAGTATGGACAAATCGACCCACAAAGAATCTTTGATACCACAAAATCCTATTATCTATTCTTAAAAAAATATGAAAAAGAATATACCATTCAATTAAACAAGATGGAAGAAGCCTTTATCAATTTTATATCCATGAAACTTTCCAACGGCAAAAGAAAAAGTGAATTATTAAAAATCAAAGAATTAATAGAAAACCAATTTATCCAAGAATTAAACATTAATGAAAAAAATATTTTCACAAACAATTTTCAAACAGGAACAGGAAAAAATACATTCAATACCTGCATCTTTATAAATGAGGACAACACCATATCTGAAACACTAAAAAAATGTTTAGAAAATAAAGACTTTAAACAAATGCTCCTTGAACTTATTGAATATGGATTCTATAAAAATAACACCTATTATAAAAATACATACCTAGACACAAATTTTGTCTTGTATCAAAAATACACCTATGAAGATGTATGCCGTCTACTCAATTGGTCACACAATGAAGTACCATTAAATATAGGAGGCTATAAATACGATAAAGACACAAAAACTTTCCCTGTATTTATCAATTATGATAAAACAGAAGACATAAGTGATACTACTAAATATGAAGATCATTTTATCAACGAAAGTCAGCTCATCGCAATTTCAAAATCTGGACGTACAATACAAAGTGAAGATGTTCAAAACTTTTTATATGCCAAAGAAAAAGAGATTGACGTACACTTATTTATAAGAAAAAACAAAGCAGATAAAGGATCTAAAGAATTCTACTATCTAGGAAAAATGTATGCAAACCACTCAAAGGCCCGCCAATTTGTAATGCCTAACACAAATAAGACGGCCGTTGAAATCACATGGAATCTAGACACTCCCGTCAGAGAAGATATCTATGAATATATAACGAAAGGATGATATATTTGAAAACAATACACGTTGTTGCGGCTATTATAAAAGATAGAAATAAAATATTCGCCACCCAAAGAGGATTTGGCGAATTTAAAGGTGGATGGGAATTTCCTGGAGGAAAAGTAGAGCCTGACGAATCCAATGAACAAGCATTGATACGTGAAATTAAAGAAGAACTCGATACAACCATCCAAATTGACTCTTACTTTGATACTGTAGAATACGATTATCCAACCTTCCATATATCGATGGATTGCTACATTTGCAGCATTGTATCTGGAAAACTATCCCTTTTAGAACATCTACAATCCAAATGGCTCACAAAAGATGAATTGTATTCTGTAAATTGGCTAGAGGCCGACTTAGGATTGATAAAAAAATTAAAAGAAGAAATGGAAAAATAATATGGAAACTTGTAAAAAAGATTGGAAAAAGAATACATTGAATTACTAAGTCAAGATAAAAGAAGACAGAAGAAAAACGGGTGTACTCTGTGAAATACGTAAAAGCACTATGTTTAATAACATTATTTCCCTTATAGTAGAAGGAGCCATCACATTCGATGACCTATCTGATTTTAGTGATGAGCTTCAAAACAATGTAAAAAAATACCTTGAAAACTAGTACAACTCGCTTTATCTTTTTACCTATTCATTGTAAAATACTAACGAAGTAAGAAAGAAGGATATAAAATGGATATCAATAATGAAGTTGAATTGCATGAATGCCCATTATGCGAAGGTGGATCCATTCTTGAAGAAGAAGGAAATGGTTTCTATGCCATGTGTATGGAATGCGGGTGTTATACGGTCCATGTCGATTATAAAAATGAAGAAGATCGTTTAAATGCCGCTAAAAAAGCAGCTGAACTTTTCAATACGGGTAAGGTTATAAATTCAAACCCTGGAGAATAGACAAGTAGCACAAATCGTGCTACTTTTTTATCTACATCATAAAAGTCTATTCAATATTGATTCTCCAATTAAATCATCTGGCATTTCTAAACCAAAATTATCCAATATTGTAGCTCCAATCACACCAAATGAATTAGAATCCTCCAAAACATGATGTTCTTTCATTCTTTTTGAATACAACAAACAAGGAACACACTCCCTTGTATGATCGGTACCTGAAAAAGTTGGATCATTTCCATGATCAGCTGTAATCATCAATAAAGTATCCTCATCCATCTGTTCGAAACAAGAACCCAACAAGATATCAAAATCCTCTAGCTCATTGGCATACCCCTCTACATTTCTTCGATGTCCCCATTTCGCATCAAAATCCACAAGATTTGTAAATAACAATCCCGTAAAATCCTCTTTCATTTGCTCTATAGTTTGAAGCATACCTTCATGACTTGAAGTCGAATGAATACTCTTTGTGATACCACAACCATTAAAAATATCATGAATTTTTCCAATGCCAATCACAGAATAATTATTATCCTTTAATACATCCAATACCGTTTCTTTTGGAGGACTTAACGCATAATCATGACGATTGCTTGTTCTTTCAAAAGAATCAGGACCATCCCCAATATATGGACGTGCAATCACACGACCAACTTTATATTCATCTTTTAAAGTGATTTCTCGAGCCATCTGACATACTCGATACAACTCTTCAAGTCCCGTCACTTTTTCATGACCACAAATTTGAAGCACAGAATCTGCCGACGTATATAAAATCAATTTTTCACCCTTCGATTTGATTTCTTCCATACCCAACTCTTTTAAGATTTCCGTACCACTCGCACTCTTATTTCCAATAAAAACATGGCCTGTCTTTTCTTCAAGCTCTTGAATCAAAGAATCAGGAAATCCTGTATCTGTAAAGGTTTTAAACGGCGTTTTCGTCTCGATTCCCATCATTTCTAAATGCCCAGTCATCGTATCTTTCGAACAAGATAATTCATGAAGCTTACATGCATATCCCATCGACTGATTAGAACAACCATTCGGATGTAAATTTCCTAATCCCAATTGGTATAAATGATCAATTTTTAGATTTTTACGATACTCTAAAATATGACCAAACGTATCTGCACCTTCGTCTCCATAAGCTTTCGCATCTTTGGCTTGTCCAATCCCAAAAGAATCAATCACAACGACAACTATTTTCTTATATGTCATAAACGAATGGCACTTTCTAAAGCTAGAATAAACATATTTTTAAAAGAAACAATTCGATCTTCAGGACTAATACGTTCATAATCTAATAAATCATCCGATACCGTTAATAAACAAGCTGCCTTCTTATTAAACAGTTTGGCATTGTGAAAAAGGGCAAAACTTTCCATCTCAATACATTTGGCATCATAATATTCAACCATTTCTTGTTTATGTTCTAATTGTCCTTCATAATAAAACACATCACTCGAATGCGTTCTTGAACAAACAATAGGAATAGATAATTCACCTGCAACCTGTTGAATTAAATAGTTTGTTTCTTCATCAGGATACTGCATTGTTGAAAAATCATTTGCCTGTGCAATCGCATAACGTGATTCACTATAACTACTTGTGACAAGGACAATATCTTTGATTTTTAAATCCTTACTATAAGATCCTGTACTCCCGATTCGAATAATCGTTTCTACTCCATAATATTTAAAAAGTTCATACGAATAAATTCCAATACTTGGCATTCCCATGCCACTACCCATCACAGAAACACGATGCCCCTTATAAGTACCAGTATAGCCTAGCATTCCTCGGATCTCATTAAAACATACCGCATTCTCTAACATATTTTCTGCGATCCATTTAGCTCTTAATGGATCTCCTGGCATTAATACAACTTTGGCAATATCTCCATAATTTGCCGCATTATGAATTGTCGACATAGAATCCCTCCTTATATTTTATGAATTCATGATCTTATCGAATTCATCAATTAAAGCATCAAAAATATCAATCGCATCTTCTACAGGTTTACTACTTGTCATATCCACACCGGCTTGTTTTAATAGCTCAACCGGCGCCTTTGTACATCCACCCCTTAAGAAAGATAAATACGCATCCACATCCGTTTGTTTTCCATGAAGCAATTTTTGACTTAACGCCATAGCTGCAGAGAATCCTGTCGCATATTGATATACATAAAAATTCATATAGAAATGAGGAATACGAGCCCACTCCATACTAATTTCATCATCCACAATAACATCATCGCCATAGTAGAATGTATTTAAATTCGCATAAATCGAATTCAATTCATCACTCGTTAAAACTTCATTACGAGCCGTCTTCTCATGAATGATCTTTTCAAATTCTGCAAACATACATTGTCTAAATAAAGTCGTTCTAAATTGTTCCATAAAATAATTAATAAGATATGCTTGCACTTTTTCATCCTTATTCTGATTTCTCAAATAATCCATCAACAAAGCTTCATTACAAGTACTCGCCACTTCTGCCACAAAAATCTTATAATGACGATCCAATGGTTCTTGATATTTTGTTGACATATACGAATGCATCGCATGCCCCATTTCATGAGCCAATGTAAACTCTGTATTTAAAGAATCTGCATAATTCATAAGGACAAAAGGATGCACACGCTGACCACTTGAATAAGCACCTGAACGTTTTCCTTCATTTTCATACACATCAATCCAACGTGAATTTAATCCTCTTTCATAAACATTTACATATTCACTACCATACAATTGAACCGATTGAAGAACATCTTTTTTAGCTTGTTCAAAAGATACAGGTACATTACACTCATTAACCATAGGCACATATAAATCATACATATGAAGCTTCTCTTTTTTCATGACCTTCTTTCGAACCGCCATATATTTATGAAGGACATGAATCTTTTTATGAACAGAATCAATTAATTGTGTATATACACTACTTGGTACATTATTTGAATCTACTGCACACTCTAAACTAGAAGTATACCCTCTGGCATCCGCATAAAATTTCAATTGTTTTGTTTGTCCATTTAAACAAGCAGCCAAAGTATGAATCATCGATTTATAACCCGCATAAAAATTTTCATAAGCTGACCTTCTTAAGACTTCATCTTCTTGTTCCAATAAATGAATATATGTTCCCGTTGTTAATGTGTGGGCATTTCCTTTGGAATCAATCGCATCTTTAAATTTTAAATCCGCATTATTTAACATACCAAAAATTTGATAAGGACTTGAAGCCATGTTTTCTGAGCTTGCGATGAGTTTTTCTTCTTCTTGAGATAAAGTATGATCTTTCATACGACAAACTTCTTCTAAATAGATACGATATTTTTCTAGAATAGGCTCTTTTCCATAATACTCTTCAAGATGATCAATATTCATAATTTGAACATCACTAAAAGATAGTTTTGTTGAGATTTCAATCGCCACAGAATTAGCCAATCCTTTCAATTCCTGATGGTGAGCATTGGTTGTATCTTGATCGGATAATAAAGAGGCATAACCTATACAATCATCTAATAAACATACCACTTCTTCATAGCCTTTCATAAAAGAAAGTAAGCTTGTGGCATCATTTAATTTTCCATCATAAGCCATCAATTCATTGCTTAAAGATACAGCTTGATCTAATGTCTTTTTAAAATCCTCTTCACTTTTAAATATATCACTTGTTTTCCAAGTATTTTCTTCTAATTGTTCACTTCGTTTCATATAAAATCCTCCAAAATCATTTCTATTTTAGCACAAAATAAAAAGGAAGAACCGTATCGATTCTTCCAAAACTACAAATACGACAATACAAATTTTTTAATTCGAGCTATCGCCCGTACTATAATCAATATTAATTCCTGGTTGCACATTGTAGGCATAAATATTAAATCCTACACTCTGACAATGATCCGACACACTACATGCCTCCATATGCACACCACTTGCCAATAAATTGTCCCCCTCATAAATAGGAGTCACTCGATATAATACATGATCACTTGTACTCTTTACATATTGTGCCACTTGATTTTCAAAAGGAAGCATACCATCAATATTCAAGTATCTTGTTCCAGTAATCAAATTTTTATTATTCGCATTCTGCCCTGTTAATTGATATCCAATCAAATGACAACGATTGTATAGCCAACCTCCAGAAACATTCGAATATTTTTTATTTTTCCAACCTGTCGGTGTCACAGAAGAAATGCTACCTCTTTTTGTTGTGGGCATGATATCTTGTGCAATACTTGCCGTTGCACTTTGTGCACGACCTAAATTATCCAAAGGAGAATAATATTCATAAGATACCGTGGCTTCCTGCACTTCATAATCTGTAAAATCTGGAACATTATTATTCAATGTCACATAAGCCGAACCACTATAGGCAGGAATACTATCCACAGATGTAGTAGCTGTCAAAACCTCCGTGCTTTCTTCCTTCACAATCACATTGATTGTATTTTTTGTCACATTATAATAATCATCAATCAATTTAACTTTAGCCTTATATTGTCCCACCTCGTTAAAATTGACTTTTGAAGTATTTACACTCGCCGTATAAGCACTTAATTCTTCTACACTCAATAATTCGGTTAAATCCCCACTATAACCTTGATTTACTTCAATTTGGTTCGAAGTTAATTTTGGACTTATTGTATCGTCCACCTCTAAATAAATGGAATACGTAGTATCATCCGCAATAAGAGTCGCATCATATACACCGACTGGATAGTAGGTTTGATCTTGTTGTAAATCCGCTGAAACATTAAGCTCTATACTCTTTGGTTTTGTATCATAATCCAAAACAGAATATAAATCTTCACTTGTGATAGTATGACCATATTCTATAAATAGAGCCTTTTCTTTTAATTTTGGTGTTTCTATCTTTGAAGTGTATGTTGGACTTGAAAAGGCCATCAATGCAGATAGAAGATAAATTCCTATTTTCATCTTATCACCACCTTAATGATTTACCACAAACCCACCATGTTCCCAACAAGCGTTTGCTCGTCCTCTGGCATGTGGGTTGGCATTTCCAACATTGGTTCCATCTACACAATAATAATCATTTTGACTTGTGGCCTGTGCTGCTTGAGCTGCAGCCTGTGCTTGAGCTTGGGCCGCTTGTCTAGCCGCTTCCTCTTGGGCTGCTTGTTGTGCTTCTTGATCTAGACGAGATTGAATATTTGTATTGATTTGTTCCAAATTACTTTTTGCGGTTTGTACATCTTCTATAGATGCATTTTGTTGAATCAAAGATAAAGCTGCTGTCTTTTGTGTATTAAAATTATTCTTTTCATCACTATTCGCATTCGTTAAACATGTAATAGCCTTGATTTCCGCTTTTAATTGTTTAAGCTGTCGCTTCTTTTCCTTTGCCTCTTTTACCTGTTGGAAATAATCCCTTAATCCTTGTACGTCAACATCCTTTAAAAAATCATCCCATTTATAATCCGTTTCATCTTCACTCTTTGTCTGAAGATTGATCACATATAATCCTTTTTCGCTTGAAATCACGTAGGCATTAGCCTTAAGTGATTGTGTATGACTTGTTTCAATATTATAATTTGTTTTGATACATCCAAGCTCATCCATTTCATAATTAATGTCTTTTATAATACTTTTATCTTCATAAAATTCTTTAAATACAACCCTTAATTTATTAGGATTGACCGTATCATTAAAAGTACTAAAATCCATATTTTTTTTGAATACATACACCTCTAATTTTGGGATTTTTCCTTCCGATTCAAGATAATACGTATTCTTATCCTTTGTGCTTTTCGTATCTAAATTCTGATTGATGACATACTTTAAATGTTTAAAGCTATCCTCTTGGGCCGTTAAAGTTTCATTCGCACTTACATTCAATGTCATGCAGAAAAGACCAAGGCACAAAACTACATTTCTAAACCAACGCATATTTTCCCTTCTTCCTTAAGAAAATTTTAGCACATATACAAAAGAAAAGAAGACAATCAAATCATCTTCTTTCTCTTATTACGATAAACGATAAAGCCAATACACACTATACAAACAATAACTCCAGCTACAACAATTGTATTTCCACGACCAAAGATACTACCTGTAGCTCCATTTTTTTGATACAGCTTACCATCATCATACGATAAATGATAACTACTACTTTGATCTACAAAGAATGTACCATTATTTTCGCTCTGGTTGATTCCTACTTTACAACTACCATCTCCAGTAAGACCTACTTCACTACCTGTACTTGGTGTTCCTGATACATAGGCTCTAGTGAATGTACCATTTTCCAAATAAACATTGGATGCTTCTTTATTAGAATTCACATTTTCTTTAACCACACACTTGCCAGATACCTTCAAATCATATCGACTATCCACATAAATGCCTCCACCCTTATTCGCATCATTTTTTGTGATGGTGCAATCTTTTAGAATCGTTCCTGAATCATTGATAAAAATAGCTCCTCCAAGGGCGTAATCAACACTTTTATAGGCAGTATTATTCTCAAATGTAATGCCGGTTAGTGTTGCGGTATTTGTTTTTGTATTAACAGTCGCATAGTAAACTCCGCCACCTTTTGCGTAATCTCCATATCCAGCCACAAAATTGGAACTAATCTTACCTGTACTATCCTCACTACTAATATGATTATAAGAGTTGTTGAAACAAACTCCACCACCATTATAGCCTGCCTTATTCTCTTTAATAATCGCATCCTTTTTCAATTCGATATAAGTCGCATCATAATTTGAATAGATGCCACCACCATCACTTGAGGCATAATTATTTGAAATCTCACTCGCATCTACATTAATATGGCCTTCTTCACCCGCAATATAGATACCTCCACCATAGCCTGCACTATTATAAGAAACCATCGAACCATTATTGATGTTGACAGTACAACCATCTCCATCCAGTTTGATTCCTCCACCATGAGGCATTAATTCAGCAGCCGTTTCATTTCCAACAACACCCACATGATCCAAATTTAGAGTACAATTGGCTTTCATGTGAATGCCACCAACACTTACATCTGCCGTTTTATCTCCTTTATTCCAAAGTCCCTTGCAATTTTTGACAGTGAATGTGCGATTTGTACTTCCTTTCAGTGTAAGGCTTTAATTTTCATTCATATAAATGACTTCGCCATCACTTTCATAATCATCCAGCATTCTAGTAATAGAATGGCCATTTAAATTTAATGTTGCATTATTTCCAGAATATAAAATCAATCTTGATGAGAGTTCCCAATCCTTATTTAAATAAATTAAAGTCCCATCACAAGCTGCATCCCAAGCATCTATAATCGATGTAAAAGCTCGATTATCATTTGGATCCATAGAGTACGCAACGATTCCTGCATCCTCTTCTGCATGAACTGAAATTGGACTCAACAACAATCCTAAACTTAATACACATCCAAATATCTTTTTTAATTTCATACTCATCCCTTTTCCCGATATTGGAATATTATACCCCCAATTTAGGTTTTGGCATCTCATTTTTTTCAATGATACTCTTTAACATTTCCGCAAAGCCTTTGGGATTTTTTATTTGATACTGCATATGATTATATCCTTCAAAGATTGGATACTTTCCATACGGATAGCTTTTCATGACATTTTCACGATATTTAAAATGATCTTCGATACTTCCAAATTCGAAATACGTACATTCCTGAATTTGTTTAGATAAAAATGGAAAATCTTTATCTTCTAAACTATCCATCATTTGCCGATGTAAATTTTTATACGTCAACGCTTTTCCTGCCTCAATAAAATAAGGTTTAATAGAATCATCATCACACCAAAGAATTTTCTTTAATGTTGCACCTTTCGACCAATATAAACTCTTAATAGCCAAATACAAAAAAGGGACCATTATATGTCTTGTTGCTTTACCAATTTGTGCAAATTGCCCTCCATCCAAAAAAACATGTTTCACGCTTCTTTTTGTCTGTGCTAAAAATGCGATTGCTAAATCGGCACCAATCGAAGAAGCAACAACCATCTCAAGACATTCGATGTTTTGATTGTCTAAAAATGCTTCAACTTGTCTTATTTCATCATCCTTACCCCTATAGGTCTCTTGTTTACAATATACAGTTGATGTAGGCATGATACAGTAATATTGTTCCTCAAGATATTTGGCTACTGGCATACTACTATCTCCAACAACTCCCATCGCATGAAAAAACAAAACAGCTGGATTATCTGGATTTCCTAATGTTTTAAACTTCATGTAACTTCCTCTACTTTCTAATACATTCGACATACATTAAAGATATTCTTGAAGGCAATAACTTTGAAAAAGTTACCTTCCAACCATGATCATCTAGCCACTTCAAATATTCTTTATCTGTCCATTGATTTTCAAATCGAATTCCCGCAAGTCTTAATAGATAGCTAAAGAATTTACTCGTCCCACTCTTTTTATGACCTACAAAATTTGGTGCAATCAATATTCCGTCTTTCTTTAATACTCGATCAATTTCAATAAGTGCTTCTTCAGGACTAGGCATAACATGTAGCGCATTCGCAATTAGAATCACATCAAAAGAATCATTTGGATAAGGAAGATTTGTCGCATCTGCTACTTCAAACTCCAATTTATCTGAATAAGTCCCTTTGCGCGCTTCCTTTATCATTCCTTCAGAATAATCTGTAGCGAGCATATATTTGGATGCATAAGCCACATGCTTCGCCAATAATCCAGGTCCTGTCGCAATTTCCAAAACCGCTTTACCCTCGATTTGTTTAGGAATGCGATCATACATATATTGATAATATTTTTTATCCATACGCATCGCCTTTTCATAGATAGGTGCATACAAATCCCATATTGTTTTATTCATATAGCCTCCAGTTAGTTTTAACTAATTCCATTCTATCACAATATCAACATGCAAAAAAGCCAGGAAAACCTGACTTTTATACATGATATGTTTCTGTTGTATTAGATACAAATAATGGCTTTAATTGAGGCTTATATTTCATAAAAATAGATCCATCATCGATTTTCGATGCATCTTTACTTTGCCAAACGATTTCATCAACAATCACATTTGGATTTTCTTCCGACTGCAAGACTCTCGCATCTATACAACCCTCTAAATTTTTCATATCCTCCATCATTTGTATAGAAACATTCTTATATTCTGCTTCCATACCTTCTTTTGCGATATTCTTAATCATAATAATATACATTATAAAACTTCTCCATTCGATTTAATGACCTTCTGATACCAATAGAAGCTATCCTTTTTATATCTCTTACATCCATCTTCATAATCCACATAGATAAATCCATATCGTTTATCACGATCACCACTAGCACTATATAAATCAATGCAGCCCCAAGGTAAATAACCTATACAATCAACATGATCTACCTCTATCGTTTTTTTAACCGCAAGAATATGTTGTTTCAAATATTCAACACGATATTCATCATGGACTTTTTTATCCTCTGTCAACACATCATCTTTAACGCCTAATCCATTTTCAACAATCATCAATGGAAGCTGATAACGATCGTATAAATCATTCATCAAAATACGCAATCCTTCTGGATCAATCGTCCAACCAAAGCTAGACTCTTTTAATTTAGGATTCTTTAAAGCCTGATACATCATTTGTAACGTTTCTGCATTTTCATCTGCTGCACTTTGTTTACTTCCAACACAGACTGAAAAATAATAACTAAATGAAATAAAATCAATCTTTGATTTAGGATCTAAGAATAATTCTTTTTCTGTAAACACAAAACCATCTTTTTCCATTTCAATTAGATTTTTCTTAGTATAGCTTCCCCGTGTCATTAAATCTAAATAATCATAGCTTAATTTTTGGTTATGATTTCTAGCCATCATGACATCATCTGGATCACTTGTTAGTGGGTACGCAAGTGAACTTGCATACATACATCCAATCTTAGAATCCGGCAATAATTCATGACATCTTTTTACCGCATAGAAATGACAAATATTCGTATGATGATATACTTTCCATTTAAACAAAGAATCCTCTTTATCCGGTTTCATACCCGTTCCAAAAGCTGGCATCATAATCGTTAAATTGTTTTCATTTAAAGTAAGCCAATAATGAACATATTCACCAAACTCTTCAAAACAAATGTCCACATATTTCTTAAAAGCATTTACAGTTTCCATGCCATACCAACCATGATAGCGGTCAATCAAAGATTGGGGCATATCCCAATGGTATAAAGTAACAACTGGTTCAATTCCATTTTCTTGTAAGACCTTAAATACATCTTTATAAAAATCAATTCCCTCTTGATTCACTTGACCATCCCCATCTGGAAGAATTCGAGTCCAAGCAATTGACATACGAAAAGCTTTAAAACCCATTTCATGCATAAGAGCAATATCTTCTTTATAATGATGATAGAAATCAGATGTCGTTGAATAATCTTTTACTTTATTTGAACCCATCCAGCTTTGGCTACTTTCCTTGGCAATCTTTGAATTTTCAGTGATTGTATCATAAAAGGATTTTCCTTTTCCGCCCTCATGCGCTCCACCTTCAAATTGAAACGCTGAAGTCGATCCTCCCCACAAAAATTTCAAATCCATATTTCTCACTCCTAAACTGTCTTCATTAAATAAGAACCTTTTTTTACATTTTCATGATGCACACCCACAAGTACATCTGTATAATCTACTGAATTGGTCACAATAATTGGAGTTGTTACATCGTATCCCTCTTTTTGAATGGCTTCCATATCAAATTTCACCAATACATCTCCA
Source organism: bacterium (assembly GCA_963631155.1). GTDB lineage: Bacteria > Bacillota_I > Bacilli_A > Erysipelotrichales > Erysipelotrichaceae > Holdemanella. The sequence goes on from CAVGPK010000005.1 coordinate 15,053, forward strand.
GCCTTCATAGGTTGTCCTGCTTCTTTCACAACTTCAAAATACTTGCCCTGTAAATTCACTGTATCCATACCAATATGAATGAGTACTTCCACGCCATCTGAAGATTTTAATCCAATCGCATGCTTGGTATTGAATACCATTTCGACATTTCCATCAAAAGGAGCAACAACTTCACCAACACTAGGCACAATTGCACAACCTTTTCCCATAGCACCTGAAGCAAATGTGGCATCCTTTACTTCAGATAAGTCAATAACTTTTCCTTCAATAGGTGAAACAATTTCAACGCTTGTTTCCTTTACTTCTTGTTCTTCATTTTCTTTAACACCCATCATATTTGTCGCAACAAAAGCCGCCACAAAAGATACAACAATGGTAATTAAAGACCAAACAACACCCATCATACTTCCATCACCAATTGTTGCAGGAAGACCTACAAAACTTGCAGATGCGATAGAATAAAACTTAACACCCAGTAAGCCGGCAACAATTCCACCGATTGCACTACCAATAATGGAAGCATAAAATGGTGTCTTTCTTGGTAAGTTAATTCCATACATAGCTGGTTCTGAAATACCTAAGCAAGCTGACAATACGGCTGCATTCGCTTCTGCCTTTGTATCTTTATCTTTTGTTTTGAATCCAACCGCAAAAGCAGCACCGGCCATCGCTAAATTTTCCGCAAGCATAGCTGGTACGATCAATCCTTCAAATCCATTCATAGCCAAAGTAGAAACAATAACTGGGAATGCGAAAGAATGTGTTCCTGTTGCGATCATAATTGGTGTTAATCCTGCAATAATTCCTACTGCTAAGAATCCTAAATGATCACCTAACCATAATACAAAGCCTGATAAATAATCGGCTACAACACTTCCTGCAGGGCCAATCACAATCAACATAACAGGAACTGTCACCATCATTGAAAGCATAGGCACGCCGAAGGCTTTGACAATATCTGGAAGAATTTTATTAAAGAATTTTTCAACATAAGACTCCAACCATACCGTTAAAATGATAGGTAAAATCGTTTGTGAATATGTAACATTTTTAATTCCAATCCCAAAGAAAGATAGTTGTTCTACACCAAGAGATTCAAAATTATTTAAATTTGGATGTAATAACACACCCGCAAGTAGCATAGATAAGAATGGACTGGCTCCTAATTTTTTAGATGCTGTGTAGGCTACATAAATTGGTAAGAAATAGAATCCAGCCTCTTTAATAATATTCCAAACATAATAAGTTGGACTTGTTGAAGGTAAAATACCTGTCAAATCTAATACAGTAAGTAAAGCTCCAACCATACCTGCAGCCATCAAAATAGGTACGATTGGTGTAAAAATTCCTGAAACCACTTCAAAGAACGCATCAATTGGTTTCTTTTTTTCCTTTGTTTCAGGCTCTTTTACTTCTGAAAAATTTCCTAATTTATTCACTTGTTCAAAAACTTTAGGTACATCTGGACCAATACATACTTGATATTGTCCATTTTGAACAATCACATCAATGACACCATTTAACTTTTTAATCTTTTCAGTATTTGGCTTATTCATATCTTTTAATTGAAAACGTAAACGTGTTGCACAATGCATCACAAATGTAACATTGTCTTTACCACCTACATTTTCTAATATCTCTTTCGCAAGTTTTGGATAATCTTTTTTCATGTCTTTTCTCCTTTTAAAACCAAATTTATTTGTGCACAATAAATTTTACATAGAATACTATGTATCCGCTTACAGTAAACATTGTATTCTATGTATCTATATTTGCCAACACTTTATATAGAATTCTATGTATCTTTTGTGATATTTAATTTCCCCTACTTTTTTGATATACTATTCCATATACCTAGATATATATCTATCAGAAAGAAGGAGGGCATTATGGATCATCGAATTCATCAAATTATTTCAGATCATAATAAATTCTTAATTAACACACTTCATACAACAGATAAAAAATATAATCTTATCTTCACAAAAGAAATCAACAAGCTTGGTTTAACACCCCAACAAGCGATTTCTATTCTTTTTATTGGAAAGTTTGAAGACGAAAATATCTACCAAAAGGATTTAGAAAAATACATGGGACTAAAAAATCCAAGTGTCACTTCCATCATTAAAAATCTAATTTCCCAAGATTTTGTTTATCGAATCAAAGATGAAAAAGATGGACGATTTTTCCATTTACACCTTACAAAGAAAAGTCACGATATGATTGATGATATTATTCGTATCATATGTGAAGTTAATGAAAAAACGGCATCCATACTTTCTTCAGAAGAACAAGAAACACTTGAAAAAATCTTAGAAAAATGGAATGCCGGTTTAATAAACATCATTGAAAATAGCTAATTCTGAATTTCCTGATACACCACAGAATATAAAATGTTTAAAAGATACTCAATCGCAATCTGGGAATAAAAAGTAGAAATACTGTCAAAAGGATTTTCTAAATCGGGAAAAGTAAGAAGATAATCTGAATTCTTAGCCAATTCCGAATCCTTATTGGCTGTAACCGTAACAATCGGTGTATGATTCATCTTTAAAATATGTTGCATATACAAAAACTCTTTATTCATACTCGAATATGAAATGAAGATTGCACAATCTTTTTCATCGCAACAAGATGCATAAATAGCACTTAAATTCGCACTCGTACCATCGAGTACGATTTTTTTTAGTTTAATCAATTTATTTTTGAAACTTAAAGCACGAACATAAGAATCTCCAATCGCAAAAAGATAAATATTCTTTGATTTCACCAACAATTTACCTACCGCTTTAATCACTTCTTCATTCAAGTTTTCATAGCACAAATCTACCGCTGACTTTGTCACGATTGAAATATTATTGGCCACCTCGCTAATACTTTCATCCTTTTTAAAGGGATAATTCACATCCACATTCGTTCTTTCTTTTCGAAACTTTTCTAGATCCCTAGAAAAAATTATTTTAAAATCTCGAAATCCGTCCACACCTAATTTCTTACATAAACGAATAATCGCTGGATTCGATGTATGGGTACGCAATGCTAGTTCATGAATAGTTAATTTTGAAATTTCATCCTTATTTTCCAATATATAATCAATAATCACTTGTTCCGAATAAGAAAACTCATTTTTATTATCCATTTTATTTATTATATTCATTCTTAAATCACCAAACCTATTATATCGTACTTTAAGTACAGAATTGAACATAAACAAGTTAAAATCTTGTTACCCCATTTCCTAAATACTACTAAACCATTCAAAAAACACTTCATTTATGATATTTTGTATACGCAAACAATTGTTTGTTCAATCATCCTCAAGACTATTACCACAGCGTTTAATAGTCTTTTTTATTGGACACTCAAAACCAGTTTTTTTACTTCATCAACATCAACAACATCATAATTAAGCACATGATCACCATCTAAATAACTATAACTTACCCATTGAGATTTTGTTGTCTCATCTTTTTTATAATTCTTACAAGAAGAATGTACCTGACAAATTCCAGTATATTCCATAAGTTCTTTTGCGTTAGATGCATTGATTCCACTACCCGCTAAAATTTCAATCTTAGACCCATATTTCTTGTGTAAATCTTTAATTAATTCTTTACCTTCAATTGCCTTTTGTTTTTGCCCACTCGTTAAAACTCGATCCACCTTTAAATCAATCAATTGTTCCATAGCTCCATATGGATTTTTTGTCACATCAAAAGCACGATGAAAAACAGCTTCACCACCATAAGAATGAATTAAATCCACCATTTTCATTGTATTATCAACATCCATTGTACAATCCCCATGCAAAAAGCCAAACGCAATCCCATCTGCACCATGTTCCAACATAATTTTCGCATCCTCTAACATAATTTCTACATCCTCTTTATCGTAACAAAATCCTGCCCCACGAGATCGTACCATACAAATAATTTTTAAATCCGTCTCCTTTTTCAAACGAATCAAGCTTGCTAGAGATGGAGTTAATCCACCTACACTTAATGCACTATTTAATTCAATTCGCTTAGCACCACCCTTATAAGCCGCTATTCCATCTTGATAACTGCCACAACATATTTCAATCATCATACATTCTCCTTTAATGGCGCCATACGACTTGCCATATATTCATCTAGCCATTCTTGGCTTGCCTGTACAAACTTTCCATTTTTCACTAAATAAACCGTCGGCTCTATTTTATCCGTCGCAACCACAAAACTAAAACCTTCAATATTTGTCGCGCAACCAAAATTACCTTTACAATCTAAGGCAACAATCGAAATATCTCCTGCTATTCCTCTTCTTCTTTTTAATTCATCACTAAACTGTGATACAGCCTTTTCACAAGCTTCTTGTACAGACATCGTCTTCATATATTGGACAACTTGAAAAGATAAGCATCCCTTCATCACATCTTCTCCTAGTCCAGTTGCACATGCTCCACCAATCTGTGAATCCACATAAAATCCAGAGCCACAAACACAAGAATCTCCAAGTCGTCCTGCTTTTTTCATAAATAAACCCGAAGTACTTGTTCCAACACACATATGCTGATTTTTATCTAAACAAACCATACCTACCGTATCATGTCCAGAATAGGGTTTTAATTCCGTTTTCAATTCTTTTAATCGGTTACGATAATGAATCTTTGCACGCTCTGTCAACATTTCTTTACGCTCAAAGCCCATTCTTTCTGCATATTTTTCAGCACCCTGTCCAACTAAAAAATTATTCGCATTCCCTTTAGCCAAGCTTCTTGCGATTGATATTGGATTCGCAAAATTTTTAATGGCACCAACACAGCCAAATTCAAGACGATCGCCATCCATAAAAGCTGCATCCAATTCCACTTCCATATCTTCATTGGGAAGTCCTCCATATCCAACACTTTTATAATATTCAAAATCTTCCACACATTTAACCGCCTCTTCAATCGCATCATAAGCGCTCGATTTGTTATCTAACATTTTTTCAGCTTTTTGAATCCCTTCTAAAGCCATTCTCCATGTTGCGATAATTCCATACATAGCTATATCCTCCAAATTTATTCAACTTTCATAACAAATATTTCCGCCGTATAAGGACTTGTTTGCCTTAAAGTTAAAAAGCCTTTATCTTCAAAAGAAAAGTAAAGTTTCAGAATTTTTTGCATATTCCTTTACTCATTCTTAAAACCTCTACTCAAAATATTATATCGATTTTTATGCAAATTGTGAGTACAACTCACAAAAATACTAAAAAAATCCGGAAGTTGGGTCCAGATTTTTTTTGAATAGATTCAATTATGATTTTTTTACCAAGCTAATCTTGTTTCCATTTTTAATCACGCGATAAAATCCATTCGTTCCATCGACATGAAAATGTTTTTTTAACAACGCTTCTTCTTGTTTATTCTCTTCAACTATAACCAGATAATCATAATTACTAAGAAGATTTTCTAGATTTGGCTCATAAAATACACATACTGCATCAATATTAGGTGCATACAAATAATATTTTGCTAAATATTGGAAATAATAATTTGTCATTTTGCCATCACGATCAGATCCAAATAAAAGAAACTTATCATCATTCTCTTTGAAATGATCCCCCACTACATTTTTCATGGTATAAGATAAATCCGTTTCATAATTGGAATGATTAAAAATCATTCCATTGTATTCACTTGATAAAATCAAAATAATCAAAAAAACACAAACCATAATTCCCTTTTGGTAATTCTTTTTATATTCAGGACTCTTATATACTATGTGACCATCCTCATCAAACTGTAAATGTTCTTGCACAAGCAAAGTCACTCGCAGAACAATTCCTCCCACAAACAATACAATAATACTGCTGACATAACGTTCAAAACCAGCTAAAGTTAATGCTTCATCCACTGGCATTGAAAATAAATATAAGCCTAGAATTCCTACATAATATAGGACAACCATAAAGTCCAATATAAGCAAGGATTTTAAAAGATCTTTCCACTTATCTTTAAAAATAATTCGAATTAAAAAATACAAGATGATCACCAATAAATTTCCAAACAAGAAACCTACGAAAGGTCTTGATGAAAGATCGAATGATGAATGAATAAAATTATTCACAATCGAAACCACTTCTTTAGAAGATTTTGAAGCTAAGGAAGAAGTACTAAACTTATTTTGAACACCACTAAAAACAGTTGAAACACGATAGTTCCATAGAAAATATGTAGACAAACTTAATACCATCGTCAAAAATGCAGCTAATCCATCCTTTTTATTTTTCAAAGTATGATTTTTTATAGCTTCAATGAACCAAGCAACAATTATAATCACAAAATAAATGATTCCTGTTGTCTTAACAATCAGTAAAAAAGCTTGTAAAGGAAGCAATAAAATCAATTGCTTTCGCATATCATTTTTAAAACGAGTGATAATCGCAAAACAAGCTAATGTTAGTATTGGTAAAATAAAGTCGACCAACAAATTATTTATACGAATCGTTAAATTAAAAAAAGATAGAGTAGATAAGCCAACGCCTAAAATTGCAACTAACAAAAAACATTTCGGCTTTTCAATTGCACCAAAAATCGCATAAAAAATAGAAAATATAAGTAGTCCTTGTCCAAATAATAAAATACCATCACTATATCCCAAAAAACAACTAAAATAATACAACAAGGAAGAAGTACCGATTGGATAGTTTGTAAATTCGATCATTGTATTTGATGTTGGAAACGCACGATTGATATATAATGTTTTCACAATCAAAGCCCAATGCGTAAAATTATCATAATGCATCAAATGCTCATTTAAAAGAAGAATCAAGAATGGAATTGTACCAACAAGAAAACAAACATCTAATAGATGAAACTCTTTTAAATCATACATATTTTCTTTATGTTTAATAATACCAAACCAAAGAAAGAAAAGAATACCCAAGACATACACAAGGCATGCAGTTGGATACAAAACATTAAAGATACCCCCCAAATAAATCACAACTGTAATAAGAGACAACACAAAGACTGGCACGAAATGAAAGGAAACATCTAAAGCTTTCTTAGTCAAAAACATAAATCCAAAAAGAGAAATAATAAATCCAATTTTAAGTAGAGTAGTCATATTATTAAACACTTTCTTTTTTTAACCAATGTAATACTTGTTTGCCTCGAACAGAGAAAATTCGAACCAAATCATCAAACGTTGTATTCCAACTATCCAATTGTTTGACAATTCCTGTATCTCGATCATAGATTAATTGATTATATTCTTTCTTATCCCTTTCACTGATTGGACTTACCTCAAAAGAATACATATAAACATCTTCATCTTGATTATTTTTCTTTTTCCAATGCCTTACTAAACAACCCGTTACATTCGCATCATAACAATCGTTTTTGATTTCTAAATTAAAATCATGAATATCTTCAGGTAATGTCATACTCGTTTGTAGTAAAACTCCATTATCTGACAAATTAATTGTATTGCCACAAGCACTTCCATTATTCCAAGTAACGTGTACTTTTTCATCTGCCTGAATCCTTTCATATTGTCTTGGCATGTTTCTTCCCATCATAAAAGCTACCGAATACATAAGCGCAATCAAGTTATAACATAGCCAATAAATGATGATTGCTCCATACACTAAAGCCATACCATACTTTCCCCATACAAAACGAATAATAGCTAAAACAGATAAAACAATTAAAACCAAATGAGGAATCATATATAAAATAGCTCGACTATTTTTCTTTTCCTTCTTTTTACTTGTCACCTTAAATTTCGTTTCTCGAATATGAAGTGTTTCAAGAAAAACTGGAATTATAAGTGAAGGAGCAAACGTTGTATCAATAATTTGACTCCACTTTTGACTTCTTACATTACTAGACAATTGTTTCATTGACCAACTATAGAATATATAGCTAGGAAGCCAGAAAATAAGTAATTGAATCAAATTACAATCAACCACTCTAAAGTCAAATAGGGCAAACATAATAGGAGCAAGAATAAAAATGAAACGATTAAAGAAAGACCACCAATATAAAAAGGCATTTAAATACGTAATTCTTCCACTTAAAGAGAGCTTTCTAGAAAAAATCGCATGCGTATTTTGAATACTCTGAATAACACCTCTTGCCCAACGGATGCGCTGCTTCATCATCGAAGAAACATCCGTTGTAGAAAGGCCATGTGCCTCGATCTTATCTGTCGCATATGTGATATAACCAGCCATTTGTAGACGGCAGCTGGTTTCAAAATCTTCCGTAATAGTATGATATGGAAAACCATCAATTTCTTCCATAGCTTTACGAAGGATTAAAGTATTACTTCCGGTATAAGCACAGGCATTAGAAGAATTTCGCATCTGATTGACTTCTAGCGAAAAGAAATCTTGTTCATTCGGAATCACTTTTTCTGCATACAAATTAAATTGAAATAAATCTAAATTATAGAAACTTTGAGGAGTTTGAATAAGACCAATCTTCAAATCTTCATCTTTTTCATCCTCGTTTCTTAGACGCCAAGCACCATCTTCCTTAATATAGTCGGTTAAAGCAAAATAAGGAACCGTATCCATTAAAAAGCTATGACAAGGAATCATGTCGGCATCAAATGTTGCGATTAATGGAGAATGGGTTTGTGATAAAGCATAATTTAAATTACCTGATTTCGCATAGTCATTATCAGGTGTTTCAATATATCCAATCTTTAAGCTTTGTGCAAGCTCTTTTACCTCACTTCGATGTGTATCATCGCATAAGTAGATGTGCACCTTACTAAAGTCTGGGTATTCCATATATGTACAAGCACTGGCTGTTTTAAAAAGAATGTCACAAGATTCATTGTGTGTCGCAATAAAAACATCCACATCCGGATAAGCACTGTTCGGAAGAATTGGCATATCCAAATGACCCTTATCCGCATTTATTTTTCGATAATAAAGTTCAAAAGTAGTCATAACCGTTACAACTTCGGCAACCCAAAGCATAATGCCAAAGATAAACTCTGGTAAACTTGAATGCCACGGTAAAGTAAATAGTACACGCCACAACAAGTAAATGGTTACCAATATTCCTGTGATAATAAAGATGATACTTTGTTTATACTTGCGATTATTTTTAACCATTACTTTAGATTTTTGTTGTTTTACTTTATTCATGATTAAAGATCCATCCTTTCTGCATACGATAACTAAAGAAAAACAATAAACAATCACCAATGATCTTAGCTAATTTTTCATTCCAAAATAAATAATGACTGGTCAAATATACAAATAAAGAACTTAAAATCATGACTATGACGCATAAAAATATATAACGAATAATCGTTTCAAAATGATTTGAATGATCTTTAAAAACAACCTTTTTATTTAAGATGTAATTCATGTCCATTGATACTAGCCGAGCCAATATCGTAGCCAAAGTGATTCGATATAAATCTTCTTGAATAATCATTTTAAAAAGATCCAAAAATAACCATGCTAATAAAATATCAACTACACTCGAGATCATCGATGATCCCGCAAATAGAAAAAGCCCATGAAACATAGTACAAATTATACTTATACTATCTTTAATAGGATGAAAATGACTTCCCGAGTTATTTTCTTCATATATTGTAGAAATCCTAACTTCATAAAAAGGAATGTTTTTCCGAACACATTCAATCAATTCTTGCGTTTCATATTCATATCTATCCCCATCCACCTTATTTAAAAAAGGCAGATACTTTGATGAAAAACCTCTTAATCCAGTTTGTGTATCTGACAAATGTCGATGATATAAAAGATAAAAGATGCCACTGCTAAATATATTTCCAAACCTTGATCGAAAAGGAACCTCTTCCCCGTTCTCTGTTTTAGAAAAATTTCGAACACCAAGAACAAGTCCATCTGAATGTTGATCTATAGCACTTAATACTTTTAAAACATCATCAACAGTATGTTGACCATCACAATCGGCCGTAATTACACCCTCAATACTTGGCTTATTTTCTAATAGATAATTAAATCCAAACTTTAAAGCTGCTCCCTTCCCTTTATTTTCTTTATATCCTATAACTTCACAGTTTGCTTCCCTTTCGACTCTTTGAAATATTGGATCGTACATGCTACTCGATCCATCATTTACGATAAGAACATTTTTAAGTCCTTTTCCATTTAATTCCTTAACATACTGAAAAATCTTTTCATTTGGACAATATGCCGGAATTAACACACACATTTCCTCAATCATATAAACCTCTCCTTCTGTAAGCGCTTCCTTTATATTTGTAAATCCCTTTCACACCTTGAAAATTTACCCGAAAAGTATATCAAAAAAAAAAAAAAAACCAACCTTTTTCGCAAAAAAAAACACTTTTTAAGAAAATCCAACATGCCGCCTCAAAAACAAAACAACTTCCATTAATGAACAATTAACTTCTGTATTCTAACATAACAAAAAAAGCTAATCATACGACTAGCTTTTATTGAATTTGTGATTTTAAATATGCAAAGATAAAGTCATCTAAATCCCCATCTAATACAGATTGGACTTGACTCGTTTCACAATTTGTTCGAACATCCTTTACTAAGCTATATGGATGCATAACATAACTACGAATTTGGCTACCCCATTCGTTTGCTTGTTGAACACCTTTAATTTGCGCAATTTTCTTTTCCTGCTCTTCAATTTCTAATTGATACAAACGAGATTTTAATACGCGCAAACACTCTTCTCTATTCTCATGTTGAGATCTACCATTTTGACAGGTTGCTACAATTCCTGTAGGCTTATGCACCATACGAACCGCACTATCTGTCTTATTGATATGCTGACCACCAGCACCCGAAGCACGCTTTGTCTCTACAATTAAATCTTCAGGTTTTACTTCAATCTCAATTTCATCATTAAATTGAGGCATCACATCCAAAGACGCAAAAGAAGTATGTCTTCTAGCGCCTGAATCAAAAGGAGAAATACGAACCAAACGATGAACACCCTTCTCTGATTTTAGATATCCATATGCCTTATCTCCTTCAACAAGGAAAGTCACGCTCTTAATACCAGCTTCATCTCCCGGTAAATAATCTAAAACCGTCACCTTAAAGCCATGTTTTTCGGCATAACGAGTATACATACGATATAACATACTCGCCCAATCACACGATTCCGTTCCTCCAGCACCCGGATGAATTTCTAGAATCGCATTATTCTGATCATATTCATGACTTAAAAGAACTTGAATTTCAAATTCCTCAAACTTAGAATCCATATCCTCATATTCTTCTTGAGCAATCATCATCAATTCTTCATCAAACTCATTCTTCAATTCATCGGCCGTTTCATTCAAAGAATTTAATTGAAGGCTCAAAGTATCATAGCGATCCACAATATCCTTTAATGAATTTTTAGCACGAATCACCTGCTGCGCCTTCTTTTGATCTTGCCAAAAATCAGGCTCTAAAGTTTGTTTATCATACTCCTCAATCTGTTTATTTTTTAGAGGTAAGTCAAAGAGACTCACCTAAAGAATGTAATTTCTCTAGGTGAGTACTGACTCCTTGTTTCAATTCATAAACTTCCATATTACGCTTGATGCTCCTTACGAATACGAACCTTTAATAAGAAGAATGTAATTTCACGATCAATACGTTGATTCATTTCTTCAAACATATCAAAACCTTCTTGAACATATTGTTGTAGAGGATTGTTTTGTGCATAAGAACGCAAATAAATGCCACTACGCAATTTATCCATCATATCAATATGATTAATCCAGTTACGATCAATATTTCTTAAGACAACCGTTTTTTCAAAAGGCAAGAATTGTTTACGAACATCCTTGATTTCATTTTCATATTCATTCCAAATCTTATTGATGCAATAGTCTTTCATTTCATCATAAGACTTTCCTTCTAGTTCACTGACATGAATTGCCTTTTCTTCAGCCATACCCATCATTTCAAGGGATTTAACCATATCTGTCACATTCACAACTTGTTTCTTTTGATCCGTTAAATTAGCCTGCAACGTTTGTTCAATCGTTTTTTCAAATACGACACGAACCATATCATGAACTTCTTCAGCCTCTAAAATACGATTTCTCTGTGCATAAATGATTTCACGTTGACGACGCAATACATCATCATAATCCAACAATTGTTTACGCATATCAAAGTTATAACCTTCAACACGCTTTTGAGCCATTGTGATAGATTTAGTAACCGCCTTAGATTCAATTTGTTCATCACCCATTTTTTCAAACAGCTTCTGAAGCTTATCTCCACCAAAACGAACCATCAAAGAATCTTCTAAAGAAACATAGAAACGCGAGAATCCTGGATCTCCCTGACGACCTGAACGACCACGCAACTGATTATCAATACGACGTGATTCATGTCTTTCACTACCAAGCACAGCTAAACCACCTAATTGACGTGATTCCTCTGTTAATTTAATATCGGTACCACGACCAGCCATATTTGTCGCAATCGTTACAGATCCTGGACGACCTGCTTTTGCGATAATTTCCGCTTCTCGAGCATGGTTTTTCGCATTTAATACTTCATGCTTAATATGCTCTTTATTCAATAATTGTGAAATCACTTCACTCGTTTCAACCGCAATCGTACCTACTAAAACAGGTTGACCTGTCTGGTTTAAACGTTTTACTTCACGAACCAAAGCTGCATATTTATCTTTTTTATGCGCATAAATTTCATCTGGTAAATCCTTACGAGCAACTGGACGATTTGTAGGAATCACAACAACCTTCATATTATAAGTGGACAAGAATTCTTCTTCTTCTGTTTTTGCGGTACCCGTCATACCGGCAAGTTTTTCATATAAACGGAAAAAGTTCTGATATGTAATTGTTGCCAATGTTGAAGTTTCTTCCTTAATCGGAACTCCTTCTTTTGCCTCAATAGCCTGATGTAAACCATCTGAATAAGCACGGCCAGGCATCATACGACCCGTAAATTGATCGACAATCACAATTTCTTGTTCATCATTTACCACGTATTCTACTTCGCGCATCATAATATAGTTAGCTTTTAAAGCCTGATTAATATGATGTACAAGCTGAGTATGTTCAATATCATATAGGTTTTTAATTTTGAAGAATTTTTCAGCCTTATGAACACCATCCTCACTCAACATGATTTGGCGTGTCTTTTCATCAATATCATAATCCCCTGAAACCAATTTCTTTTCATGCGTAAATTTATCAGTTTCATATTCTGGTTCAACCAAAGTCTTCACAAATCGATCCGATTGAATATATAAATTTGCGGTTTGTTTCTTACCACCAGAAATAATCAATGGTGTACGGCTTTCATCAATTAATACAGAGTCAACCTCATCCACTACAGCCATATGTAAACCACGCATTACACGATCATCCACTTCAGTCACCATGTTATCGCGTAAATAATCAAAGCCTAATTCAGAGTTTGTTGTATATGTAATATCACACGCATAGGCAGCACGCTTTTCTTTTGGCTTTAAATCACGAGTATTTACACCAACACTTAAACCTAAGAAACGATAAATTTCACCCATCCAAGCCGCATCACGACCAGCCAAATATTCATTGACCGTAATAACATGAACACCTTTTTCAGGTAATGCGTTTAGATAAACACACATTGTTGCCGTTAAAGTTTTACCTTCACCCGTCTTCATTTCAGAAATATCGCCCTTATGCATAGCGATAGATCCCATAATCTGCACCTTATATGGTTTTTCATTAATTACACGATAAGCTGCTTCTCTTGCCGTTGCGAAAGCTTCAGGCAATAAATCGTCTACTGTTTCTCCTTGAGCTAATCTATTTCTATATTCATCTGTTTTTGCACGCAATTCATCATCAGACAAACTTTGCATTTGTGGTTCTAAATCTAATACTTTCTTTGCGATTTTTTCTAATTCAGAAAGTTCTCGTTGTTCTTCTGAAAACATTTTCGCTAAAAATCCTGCCATAAATTCGTTCTCCTTTTCGAGTTTCCTATACAATACTATATTCTATCATAGAATCCAATACAAAACCATGTTTTAGCGACTTTTAAGCATTTCCAAACAAGAATCATTTGCCTTTTTTAACATCAAATCCACATCCACACCTAAATCCATACACTTTAAACAAATACCCGCATGATGATCTCCAGCTCCCGTTGTATCCAAACAATGTATAGAATCACTTTTCGCAAAATGAAGCAAGCCATCATACGCAAAACTACCATGATGTCCATCTGTCACGATTACTACATTTGAAGTTTTTTCATATAAATACTTCATACCATCCTCTACAGATAAATTCGTCCATTCTTTTACTTCCTTTGCGTTCATGTGTAAAATAGGATGAAGCTTCAAAATACGTTCTACCAGATCTTCATCAAGATACTTTAAACGAGGACCACACGCAAAAAATATTTGCGTATTCGCATTTTCCAAATAATCCAAAATAGAATCGTCTTCTTCTAAATCCATTCCACAAACATAGGTATAATCATACTCATCCAAATCTTGCAATACATCTACATCATAGGTATATTCCACTCCGTGATAGGCCACAAAACTTCTTTGACCATTTGGCTCAACCAAACATAGACAATATCCATTTTCTCCTTTTTTAAAAGGAAGATATACTTCAAAATCTTCCTTCATAATTTCATTTCTTACATAATCCGCAAATAATCCTTGTCCACATGTTGACACAAAGGTACAATCTTTAATTGCACAAGCTACATTATAAGCACATCCTCCTAACCGAAATATACTCTTATCGATACATAGCGAGTCCTGACTTTTCGGTAAAAATTCTACATGAACAATTTGATCGACTGTACAACAGCCCGCAACTAGAACACTCATACAATCTTTCTTTCAAAAGGATCACTGCTGATTCCTTTTTCCAAGATACTCTTTGCCCATTCTTTTGCGCCAAATAAAGAATGATCCTTATAATTTCCACACTCTTTCTCTTTTGTACCTGGAATATCTTCCCACTCTGTTTCTAAAATCAACTCCAAAGATTCTTTCAAGGCAATCGCAACCTCTTGGCTCGTATGTTCATCCCATGCCAATAAATGAAATCCTGTACGACACCCAAAAGGTGAACAATCCAAATATCCTTTAATTCTTGGGCGCAAATACATTGCGAATAAATGCTCTAATGTATGCATCGTTCCTGTTGGTATTTCTTGTTGATTTGGCTGACACAAACGAATGTCAAAATTTGTCACGACATCTCCTTTAGGCCCTACTTCCTTTGAAATCAAGCGTACATAAGGCGCTTTTACCTTCGTATGATCCAATGTGAAACTTTCTATTTCTACTTTTTCCATGTCAATATCTCCTTTACTTGTTTATAAAACGGCATAAATGCCGATGGTATCGCAATATATGAATCAATGTCATCTATTGTTTTAAAATTTTCATCTTCCCTATCCACAAAACATAATGTAGCCATCATATTCCATTGTACATGGCTAAACACATGAATATAAGGTTTTAATTCAATCTTTGAAAGAATCGTATCTGGTTCTTTTTCGTCAAAACCATATAAATTCGATAAAAGTCCTTCTCTTCTCTTAATAACACGCACTTTATCTTGATACACCCATATAAATAGATGTTTGACTTCTTCTTTTCTTGATTTCTTTTTATTTTTTACAGGTAACAATTCTGGATGCTCTGCCTTACAATAAGAAGAAATCGGACAATCTGAACACCGAGGCGATTTGGGAATACAAATTAAAGCTCCAAGTTCCATTAATGCCTGATTAAAATAGGATACATCTTTTTCAGGTAAACTTTCTTCCACCAGTTGTTCAATTTTCTTTTTTACCTTTGATTTTGTGACATCTTCTTGAATATCATACAATCTAGAAAAAACACGAATCACATTTCCATCGATTGCGCTAACTCTTTGTCCATACGCAATCGAGGCAATGGCGCCGGCTGTATAAGGTCCAATTCCAGGTAATGTACATAATTCTTCTTTTGAATTTGGAAGCTTTCCATCATACTTTTCCATACAAACAATGGCACATTTTTTAATATTTTTGCAACGTGAATAATAACCCAATCCTTGCCACAACTTATAAAGCTTTTCATCATCACATTTGGCAACACTTTCAATATTTGGTAAGGCTAACATCCATCTTTTATAATATGGAAGCATTGCTTCAATTCGTGTTTGTTGGGCCATAATTTCACTAATCCATATGCGATAGGGATCTGCATTCAATCGAAATTCAAGTGGTCGATGATATTTTAAATACCAATCTATTAATTCAGTTTGAAACATAGTCTTAAAAACAGCAGGTTTATACCCTGCTGTAAATCCATTGACAATTTCCAGTGATTTTCACATCACCACTATTCGCATCCACAAATACAGAGTCACCTTTAGAAACTTCTAAAGTAACACCCTCATTTTCGATTGTTGCTTCTCCTTCAAGAAGTAAAATTGAGCCAAAACTTTCATCATCTACATGAAGTGTAGTAGAGCCATTTAATGTTGTTTCATACGTTGTAAAGTATTCGCAACTTGCCAAGCGTACGCTTGTCGCATCTATCTCTTTTGTTTCTGGACCACAAGGTTTGAAATCCGATTCAATTGGTTTTAAATTTGAAACATCAATTGCCTTTTGAATATGAAGCTCACGTGGTTTACCATCTTTTCCAACACGTCCAAAATCATAAACGCGGTATGTTGTATTTGAATTTTGTTGGATTTCACAAATTTGAATGCCAGCACCAATCGCATGAATCGTTCCAGATTTAATAAAGAATACATCTCCTTTATGTACAGGAACCGCTTTTAAAACTTCCAATAAAGTATTATCTTGAATACGTTTTTCAAACTCTTCCTTTGAGATTTCTTTATTTACACCAAAATACAAGAAAGATTCTGGTTCACAATCTAAGATGTACCACATTTCCGTTTTTCCATATTCATGTTCTACACGTAATGCATATTCATTATCTGGATGCACTTGAATAGATAGCGGCTGTTTGGCATCAATAAATTTAATTAAGATAGGGAAAAATTCAAACGCATTTCCTTTTGTTCCTAATACGGATTTTCCTTTTTTCTCCAAATATTCAGGAAAAGTTAGTCCTGCATATTCCCCACTTGCCACAATACTTGGACCATCAGGATGTACTGATAACTCCCAACTTTCGGCAACTGGATCCATATCTGTTACCTTTCCATATTTTTCCTTTAATTTTGTACCACCCCAAATATAATCCTTAAAGGCTGGCTTTAATAAAATAGCTCCCATTTTAATAACCTCGCTCTCTCACTCATTATAAGCATTTTACTTTTCTGTGTAAATTCAAAAACAATTTCACACAATCAAAACCAATATCACATTCTTTAACATAGTTCTCATAAAATATTTTGAAAACACAATGTTATTCTATAAGTGCCTTAAAGATAAGGCAATGAATATACATATAATATTCATATCTCTCTCCTAAAAAAACAAATAATACGTAAAAACGACCTCCATCCAAGGTCGTTTTTGCATTATAATCTCTTTTCAAATCCACCATTAATGTCTTGCCCTTCGCTAATTGTGATGAAGGCATTCGGATCAATGTCATGAACAATCTTTTTAAAGTTACGAATCTCATACTTATTAATAGCACAATACAAAATATATTCTTCATTATCTGTATAGGCACCTTTACCCATCCAGTACGTAACGCCACGTCCCGTTTTTTCCATAATCACATTTTTCATATTCTCTTTTCGTGTAAATACAAAAACAATCACATTGATATTTTGGTAATGAATGCGATCACTTACAAAATACAAAATAACTACAAATAAAATAGAATATAAAGATGTTTGTACATCGAATAAAATAGCACATATCGCAAACAGGATAGAATTGACAATATTGGACAATTTTCCAACTGAAAAACCTGGCTTTATCTTTGATAAACAAACACCCGCAATATCCATGCCCCCGCAACATCCACTACTCTGCAAGGCAAGGCCAACACCAACGCCACACATTAAAGCGCCAAAAATACAATTGGATAACATGTCTGGCATAATCACAAAGGATTGTTTTGGAAGAATAGACAAAGTAATCGTTTGTACAATCAAACTAATAACTGTTTTGATGCAAAACTCTTTATTCATAATTTTAAATCCCATGATAAAGAGAGGAATATTTATCAAGAAGTTAATAATACCCACCAAATTCATTTTTGAAAGATAAGGCATCCATTTTACTAAAAAATATTCAATAATTTGTGCCAATCCAATCACACCGCCAAAATTTATGCCATTCGGAGTCACAAATAAATAAATGCCTAATGAAAGTAAAATACTACCTAAAATTAATTCTGCATATTTTTTCATAAAAGTATTATACAAAAAAGCACTTTCTTACTCAACGTTTTCTACGATCATGTTCGCTCATAGAATAATAATCTTTTTTATTGATATACATTTTTTGATCTGCATCCTTTAGTAGTCCTACCAAATCAGAGCATGTTTCTTGCCAAACATAGCCAAATGAAATACTGATGTCACAATTCTTCAATCGTTCTAGTACAAGGTTGCATTGTTCTTTAAATTCAACAGAATCTACATTTTCTTTTAAAACAACGAATTCATCTCCACCAATTCGATATGTATGTTTAGGAAACACTTCTTCCATCACAAATGCCGCCATTGTAATAATTGTGTCCCCTGCAATATGACCTAATTCATCATTCACCTTTTTTAATCCGTTTAAATCAAAGAAAATAATTCCTAAATTATGAAATAAACGTTTTTTATTTTTTTCTATGAATTCATTGTAACAATTTCGATTGTATACATGCGTTAACGTATCAATATAGCTCAATCCTTGTAAAGTCATTCTTTCCTTTTCATTATGTAAAGCCGTTTTTAAAAAGAAACATAAAGACTCTTCTAATTCATGATCAAGATAATTTTGTTTTGGATTGTCCACCCCCAATAAACCATTTAAATTATGTTCGTCCTGAAAAGGAATCACAATCATGCTGTGGACATTTTGTTTTAGTAAATCTGCGCAAATTGAACTTTTTTTGGAAAGTTGTTTATATATATCATGAAAATAATATGAATTATTTCTTAAGAATGCATTCACAACCTCAATACGCCCTACACCATGATCCAACACTTCTTTTACACTTGGCATAAAATCTAATTTATATTCATACATCGCGTTCACTTTCTTTTCAGCCATATCCAAATCAAATAAATAGGCTCGATCCGCATCAAAATATTCACAAATTATTTTAAGAATGGATGGAATCGCATTTTCTTGTAGATTCGTATCTGAAATTTGTCGAATACATTCAATCAATGTTTTTGACATATCCAATTGATGTTCAATTTCTTTGGAATGTTTCGCAATGCTCTTTGTTTTTGAAACATGATATGTGCAATACAAAACTAAAGTCACAACCTCAAAAACAACCATACCAATATAGTTTTTCTTTAATGTGATCACATCCGCAAAGGCTACATCTTCATCCACAATCATGATGAGTTCCCAATTATAAATCTTCATTGGGCGATAGGCTAAATATTTTGTAGTCCCATTCATACTAAAGGCAACAACACCCGTTTTTAATTGTTCCATTTCACCAATCACATCAACATTTTTATATTTTCTTAATAAAGAAAAATCACTTATCTCATCTAAATTGGTAAATGTCATTTTCTGATTACTCATAACAAATTGACCATCTGTCACATCCACAATTATATTTTGAGTTTTTCCATCAAATAAATCTGTAGTAAAAGTCTTTGCCAAAGAATCACAATCAATAACGCCTACTAAATATGCTGACACAACATGATCTACTTTGATTGGAACATAGTAATTAATTACCTTTTTTTGGGTTAATGCATCTGTATGAACCAAATCCATATATTCGCTTGCTACATTCAAGGTTAAAAATTGACCTTCTCGAACCGTTTGTTCATTTCCATCGATCGAATATAAAGTATTATCTGACTTTAACAGATCAATTCTCTCAAATAAAGAAGTCTTTTGGAATGTCTGTATCTTTTCCATATAGGCCTGATAAACATCTTCTTCTGAAGAGTTTGACATATCTTTTCCTAATATTCGCAAATAGCCTAAGTCATTTTCAAACTGACTTTTCATTGTTTTTTGAAATACCTTTGATGCCGTTTTTAACTCTTTCCAACAACTCTTTTCCTCATTAGCCAAGCTATTATTGTATGTTATAATTGTGACAAATATAACCGATAGAATCAAAATGCACGTAGATATAATTCCATATGTATGTTTTTTCATATGGCAATTATATCACATAAGGCTTGTAAGCGCTTCATAAATATAAAAAGGGTTTTCATCATGAAACCCTTCCATTCTTCATTTCATACAAAACATCCACCACATTCATTGTGGATTCTCTATGAGAAACTAAGACAATTGTCTTCTTGTCACTTGATTCCTTTAACGACTTTAAGATAATACCCTCATTTAAAGAATCTAAATTACTTGTAGGCTCATCCAAAAGAATAAAATCTGAATCATGAAGAAAAGCTCTGGCAATCCCAATTCTTTGTTTTTCACCGCCCGACAATGTATCTCCAAGCTCTCCAACTTCCGTATCATATCCTTTAGGAAGTCCCAAAATAAAATCATGAATGGATGCCTTTTTAGCCGCCTTTATAATCTCATCTCTTGTCGCATCTTTTTTGGCGAGTGAAATATTATTTGCGATAGAATCATGAAACAAATGTGTTTCTTGCGTAACATAGCTTTCCATATCTCTTAAACGAGAAGTATTGATCGTTTTGACATTTTCACCATTAACCTCTACACTTCCCTTTTGTACATCCCAAAAGCGCATCAACAATTTCAACAGAGTTGATTTCCCACAACCACTTGGTCCATGAATACCAATAATCTTGTTAGGCTGCAGGCTAAGTGAATAATTTTCTAAAATTATTTCATCATCATAGGCAAATGTCACATCTTTAACTTGAGCACCCAAAAATTCAGAATTCACTTTATTCATAGAAGAAACAACCTCTTCCACCTTTGGTTTTTCTTCTAAAATAGAAAGAACACGCTCGCCACTTGCGAATGTTTGATTTAAATTGTTTGAAAGATTACTTAATGCGACAACAGGCCCAAAACTAGACATCATCGCAAGTGTACATATTAATATCGCATCTATATTGGCATGTAGTCGGATCATCAAAAACAACATACCAAAAGAAGCCAATAAAATCACCGTGTTCGTAATCGATCTTTGTCTTCCTTCCAATTTGCTTAACATTTCCTGTTTAGAAGCCAATTTTTTAGAACGCTCAATCATTTGATTTTTGCGAATTTCTCCTTGATTATATTGAATCGTTTCATCTAATCCTCTTAAAGAATCCAACACAAAACTATTCAATTCACCAAAATCCTCTCTAAATTCCATTCCCTTTTGTGCCCCTAGTCTTCCATTCCATAGAGGAATAATCACTCCAACAAGAATATAGGATACACAAGCCAATACGCCTGCCCATATATGATATCTTCCAATAAATAAAACCATAATAAAAGATGTTATAAACGCAATAGCAATCGGTGAAATAGTATGGGCATAAAAAACTTCTAACAATTCAATATCCGTTGTGATAATTGAAATTAAATTTCCTTTATCTTTTCCCTCTAATTTTGCAGGGCATAGCTTTCTTAAGCTTGCGAACACTTCATGTCGAATAATTGCCAATAATTTAAAAGCGATGTAGTGATTACAATATTGTTCTGCATAATGTAGTAAACCTCTTGCGATCGCAATACCAATCATAATCATAAATACATGACTGCTTTTTAAAATCGCAAAGCCTGCAAGAATCGTTAAAAAGATGGCACATAAATAGCCTAGAGTGCCTAAAACTATCGCAAATAACATAATGTGCAATAAAGGTTTCACAAGGCCAATCAATTGAATCATTATTTGAATGCCACTTCTACGCTTTTTTGTTTCCATAAGCCTTGTCTTCCTTCCCATAATTTTCCAAAGCCATTTGGCTTTCATATAAATGTTTGTATTCCCCATTAAAAGAAATTAATTCCTCGTGGGTTCCTTGTTCTTGTATTTGTCCATCTTTCAAAAAATAGATTCGATCCGATTTCACTACATTAGCAAGACGATGAGAAATCAATAAGACACTCTTCGTTTTGGCAAGTTCATGAATCACATTCATAATCAATTCTTCACTTTCCATATCAATATTCGAGGATGCCTCATCAAAAATATAAAGTCCCACATCCTCTTTTAATAGGGCTCTGGCAATTACCAACCTTTGACATTGGCCACCCGATAAATTGCTGGCCTTTTCCAAAAGCTTCGTTTGTAGTCCTTCCTGGCTTTGTAAAAAGTCATATAAATTGACCTTTTTTAAAACATCCATCATCTCTAGTAAAGTCGCATCTGATTTTGCCATTTTTAAGTTTTCTTCAACCGTTCCCTTAAACAAATAGCTATTATGTCGCACATTGACTACATGTTTCATTAAATCGGATTCATTGATTTCATCTAAATTCATACCATCAATTGTGATGGAGCCTGTATAGCCTCGATTTTTTGCGGACAATAAACTTGCGATTGTACTCTTTCCACACCCAGATTCACCAACCAAGGATACAAAACTTCCCTTAGGTACTATTAGATCAATCCCTTTTAATATTTCTCGGTTAGCTTCATAAGAAAAATGAACATCTTTCAAAACAACATCAAAAGAAGATTTTTCCATCCTTTTTTTCTTGATTTCAGGTTCTTCTAAGTCTAAGATCTTAAAAATCTTATCGCTAGCCGCCATTCCATTCATCGCAATGTGAAAGAAAGATCCTAATAATCGAAGTGGAAGAAAAAATTCACTGGCTAATAAGACAATACATAAAGTTTGAGCGAGCCCAATGTTTCCTTTGAAATATTCGGATACAGAAACAATCATGCCAACAGCAGCTCCTCCATACGCAATAATATCCATAACACTTGTAGAATTTAGTTGCATAGTTAAAACTTTCATCGTAATCCTACGAAAGTTTTGTGATTCCACATCCATTTCATCCGCTTTTTTCTGGTCGGCCTGGTAAATTTTTAAAGTCGTTAATCCTTGTAAATTCTCTAAAAATGAATCTGCTAAACCTGTATAAATGCTCCAATATTTATTCAATAATTTTTTTGCGATTTTTTGAACGACCACAATCGAAATGGGAATCAAAGGAACACATATCAATAAGACTATACTTGATTTTAAGCTAATTCTTGAAAGAATAATAAACAAAGTAATTGGAGCAAGAAGACTATAGAATAATTGAGGCAAATACTTACCAAAATAGGTTTCTAGTTGTTCTACTCCTTCTGTACAAACTTGTACTACTTCACTTGAAGAAACTTGTTCACTATAGGAAGTTCCCAATTTCAACATTTTGTCATAAATCTTTTCTCGCAAGATTCGTTTTACATCTACACAAGCTAAATAACTCGATCTTGTCATTCTGTTTTCACAAATATATCGAATAATAACTACAACTACTAAAATCACGACAGCTTTTTCGACAAGAGCCATATCGCATGTACCATATACAACGTTCTCAAATACATTCGCAATCGTAAAAACCGCCACAACTTGAGATAATAAAGCTAGCCATTGCCACAATATGGTGTAGACAATGTATTTTTTTGAGTGAGATAGTAATTGAATCAATCTTGTTTTTATCATAATCTATTTTTCCTTTTTTCTTTTTTACTACAAATCACATGCCACATTGCCAAAATAGGATGATATAAAATCATTCTTGGCCCAGAAAAACGCATGACCTTTCGTATTTTTTCTCGCATTTCTGGCTTGTAACAATGCACTTTACAATTCGCACAAAATGTCTTGTCCTTCATAAAGGGACATTTTTCACTGCGTGATTTCGCATAATCTGAAAGTTCTTGGCATTCCAAACATAAATGCGTTGAGCTTAAATGATTTTTCTTACAATACAATCGAATCATTTCTTCAACAACATATTGTTCTTTTTTCCGTTTCTTTTCGATTCTATCCATTGTCTTTACTCCTTACTTTAAATCCAAAATAGTAAATGTGACATAGCCATACAATCACAATGCATATACGTCCAAAAGGTACATTTTTCATACAAATAAATCCAATCGCCATCACTAAAGAGACTGTACCAATAACCTTACATTTTGTTTGAGGGCTCATTTGTCGATTTTGAACGAAAGCATCTAAATGTTTTTTGTATAAATTGGTTGACAAAAACCAAGCATGTAATCGTTTAGAACTTTTTGTAAAACAAAATAAAGTAGCCATATAAAAAGGAACGGTTGGTAGTATAGGAAGTACAATGCCAATGGTTCCTAATATAAGGAAAATAAAGCCGAATAATATCCAAAATATTTTTTTCATAGCTCAAGTTTACTAAAACTAACTATGAGATGTCAAACAAGAAAATATTGAATTTTGAGTCCATTTTTTCTATGATGTAGCTATGAAAATATGCATGAAACAAATGATGGTTTATAAAGATAATATATATAATTTGGAACAACTCAACCATATCGAAGATTGCGATATTTTAGTGTTACCCGAAATGTGGAATTGTCCTTATTATAATGATGTATTAAAAGAAAGTTATATATGGCATGATGAGTCTTTAAACAAATTAATACAAGTAGCTAAGAAACATCATATATGGATTGTTGGTGGTTCCATTTGTGTTAGGGAAAATGATCATCTATATAATCGATGTTACATTATCAATGATGTAGGAGAAATCGTTTGTCATTATGATAAAACTCATTTATTTGCGTTTAAAAATTATACGGAAAGCGATGTTTTTACTGCTGGAGATTACTTTCAAATCTTTGAAACGCCATGGGGCAAATGTGGAGTATTACTATGTTATGATATACGTTTTCCTGAGGTTGCAAGAATTCTATCTCAACAAGGTGCACAGATTTTATTTTGTCCGGCCGCCTTTAATGAGTCTGCCACAAAAAATCATTGGTCTTTACTCACACAAACACGTGCATTAGAAAATGAGGTGTTTGTGTGCGGTGTAGCTCCGGCAAAATATACGTATAAAAATTATACTTCTGGTGGACATTCCATTATGATTGATCCATTTGGAAAAGTAATGAAAGAATTAAATATAAGCCAAGAAGAGTGTGTTGTGGATATTGATTTAAATAAAATAGATGAAGCAAGAAAAAAGATGCCATTTTGGAAAATAAGGAGAGTGGATTTATATGCAGACAATAAAGATAAATGAGATTGAAGGTTTTAAAATAGGTCATGCACAAGATAAAGAAAATGCGACCGGATGTACAGTAATTCTTTGTGAAAAAGGTGCTACAGCTGGAGTCGATGTACGTGGTGGTGGTCCTGCCACAAGAGAAACGGATTTATTAAACCCTAAAAATATGGTGCAACAAATTCATGCGGTCACTTTGTCCGGTGGCAGTGCTTTTGGTCTAGAAGCAAGTAGTGGAGTTATGGATTATTTAAGTGAAAGAGGAATCGGCTTTAATTTAAAAGATATTTATATTCCAATTGTAACGGGGGCTTGCTTGTTTGATTGTAGTGTGCAAAATGCGAAAGCCTATCCTAATAAGCTAATGGGATATCAGGCTTGTGTAAATGCTGAAAAAAATGTTCCAGAACAAGGCAATGTAGGTGCTGGAACGGGTGCAAGTGTTGGTAAATTTTTAGGCTTTGATAAAGCTATGAAATCAGGACTTGGTCATTATGCCTTAAAGATTGGCGATTTAAAGGTAGGCGCTATTGTTGCCGTCAATGCGTGTGGAGATATTTTCTTTCCAAATAGCGATAAACCTATTGCCGGGATTTATGATGGACAAAAAAGAATTTTTTCAGAACAAGCCATTCTAGAATCGTATGAGAAAATTGTTTCTTCTTGTCAAATGAACACAACGATTGGTTGTATTATTACCAATGCCGATTTAAATAAAGCACAAATGAATAAGGTTGCGAGCATGAGCCATAATGCGTATGCTAGATGTATTCGTCCAGTCCATACATCTAGTGATGGAGATACTATTTTTACAATGACAACTAACAAAGTAAAAGCTGATCAAGATCTTGTTGGAATCTTAGCTATTAAAGCGATGGAACAAGCCATTGTGAATGCGGGTACTTTAGCAGATTCTGCCTATGGTTTAAAAAGTTATAAAGAAATTGCAGGAAATTAATTCCTGCATTTTTTGTCCAATGTTAAATTACACTATTTTTACACTATTTGAGAGAAATATAAAAAATAAAAACCTCTAAGCATAATTGCTTAAAGGTTAAATTTTACAATTTCAGATTGTTTAAAATACAACCACCAACAACATCTTAAATTGTTCTTGTCCATAAACGGCATGAGGATGTTTGGCAGGCATCACAATACTTTGGCCTTGCGTAAGAATATATTCTTTACCATCAATCGTAATTTTACCTGTACCATCCAAACAAGTCACCAAGGCATCCCCACCTGATTCATGTGTTGAAATTTCTTCATCCTTATCAAACGCAAACAATGTTATACTTACATGTTCATTTTGTGCAATTGTTTTTGAAACAACCTGTCCTTCTTGATAACTCACTTCATCTTTTAATGCAAGAACAGTTGCCTTATCCATATTTTTAATCATCTAAAATCTCTCCTTCTATTGAAATTGTTTTTACTTGCCACGGAATCATTTTACCACTATTTTGTAAAGCCATAATAGCCGCACGCTCTAATCCACCACAACAAGGAACCTCCATACGAACAATTGTAACACTTTTAATGTCATTTAAACGAATAATCTCTGTTAGCTTTTCTGAATAATCCACTGGATCCAATTTTGGACATCCAATAAGAGTCACTTTCCCCTTCACAAAATCTTCATGAAAATTCGCATAGGCGTACGCCGTACAATCCGCCGCAATCAATAATTTAGCCCCCTGAAAATAAGGCGCATGAACAGGTACTAGTTGAATTTGTACCGGCCAATTTCTAAGTTGACTCACCTGTTCTACATGAACACTAGCAACACTTGCAGGCTCCATACTATGCATCATAGAACCCGGACACATCGTATGCACTTGAGCTCCCGGACAGCCATGACCTTGGTTTCTCTGCTCCAAATGCCTCTTTACAGCCTCTTCATCATAGCTAGCCGCCTCTCTTTGCACAAATGAAATAGCTCCCGTTGGACATGTTGGTAAGCAATCCCCTAATCCATCACAATAATCATCGCGCATTAATTTTGCCTTGCCATCCACAATCTCAATAGCTCCCTCATGACAGGCATCCGCACAAATTCCACATCCCGTACACTTATCCTCATCAATCTGAATCACTTGTCTTATCATCCTTCATTCCTCTTTTCCTCTTGTTACTATTGTAGTACAATGTGAACAGATATTCGGTTGTTTTAACCACGAAAAGAGAAAAAATATGCATTTATTTAGCCCAAATGAAATAGATAAAATTAAACCTTATCTTGAAATGAAACAATATAAAAAAAATGACATCATCTACCATATGCTCGATATCCCCAAAATAGGCATTGTACTTAACGGAAGTGTAAACATTGAAACCATTGACTATTTAGGAAACACAAACATATTAAGTCACATTCAAAAAGACGAGATTTTTGCCGAAAGCTATGCCCTATCCAAAACACCCATGTCCGTATATGTAAAAGCTTGCGAAGAATGTACCATTCAATTCTTAGACATCCAAGCTCTTGATCATTGTCCCAAACTTCAACATACACTGTTAATGGTTTCCACACAAAAAAACATACGCTTATCCCAACGCATCTTTATCACTTCAAACAAAACCATACGTGATCGCGTATTCGCTTATTTATCCTATGTATCCATTCAAAAAAAATCTTCATCCTTTCAAATTCCTTTTAACCGCCAACAAATGGCAGATTATCTAAACGTCGAAAGAAGTGCCCTCTCCAAAGAACTTTCTAAATTAAAAAAAGAAGGATTACTCGATTATAATAAAAATACATTTATATTAAAGAAAGAAGGAACCATTTTATGACAACACAAGAAACTATAAAACTCGCCATTCAAACCGCAAAAGAAAGAAATATTAAAGGCATTATCGTTGCGAAAAGAAGAATTACTCGATTATAATAAAAATACATTTATATTAAAGAAAGAAGGAACTATTTTATGACAACACAAGAAACTATAAAACTCGCCATTCAAACCGCAAAAGAAAGAAATATTAAAGGCATTATCGTTGCGAAAAGAAGAATTACTCGATTATAATAAAAATACATTTATATTAAAGAAAGAAGGAACTATTTTATGACAACACAAGAAACTATAAAACTCGCCATTCAAACCGCAAAAGAAAGAAATATTAAAGATATTGTCGTTGCGACTAGCTCAGGAAGTACATTAGAACTTTTCAAAGACATAAAAGATTTTCACATAGTCGGTGTAAGCTGTTATTACGAAAACGGAACCAATCGAATGCCTGAAGAAAAAAGAAAAGAACTTCAAGATTGCGGATTCGAAATCGTCACAGCAGGACATGCATTAAGCGGAGCCGAACGTTGTTTTTCCAGAAAATTTGGTGGCTATGGCCCCATTGAAATCATGGCCCATACATTACGCATGTTTTCTCAAGGAACCAAAGTCTGTGTAGAAATCAGTACAATGGCCTTAGATGCAGGAAAAATCCCATACAAGAAACCAATCATTGCCATAGCCGGAACAGGTAAAGGAGCCGACACCATTCTTATTTTGACACCAAGCTATACAAGTTCCATATTGGATACGAAGATTCACGAAATCGTTACTATGCCTTATTAAGATATAAATTATTTTTATAGCTAGATATCAAAAACTAAAAATTGATTAAATGCCACCCTTTCTTTACAATAGTTTTATCGAAAGGATGAGTCATATGTCAAAACAAACACGAATCATGTACATGCACTACACAAATAAAGTACGAATGTGAAGTTTTGACGTACATTTTTTATTTACGCCAAACGGCGTTTTTTTATTTTAGGAGGAAAAACAATGTCAGAATATAAAACAAAAATCTCTCAATTTATTGATGAAAGCGCAAAAACATACCAAGATATTTCTTTACAAATTCATGCCAAACCCGAAGTCAGTGATTTTGAATTCTTCGCCAGCAAAATCTTATCCGAACAACTTCAAAAAGAAGGCTTTGAAATTGAATTGCCAGCTGCAGGCCATCGTACTGGATTTGCAGCATACTACAAAAGCAATAAACCAGGCCCTACCGTTGCCTTTCTTGCCGAATACGATGCTTTAGAAGGATTAGGCCATGGATGTGGACACAATGTATTTGGCGCTACATCTTCCCTTGCTGGTGCTGCCTTAAAAAGTGTAGTGGATCAAGTTGGAGGTGAAGTCAGAGTCTATGGAACCCCAGGAGAAGAAGGTGGACAAAATGGAAGTGCAAAAGGATCCTTTGTGAAAAAGGGATATCTAAAAGATGTAGATTTTGCCCTATGCGTACATCCAGGAACCACATTAGAAGATGGATTAAGCACACGAAACTACGCCTGTGCACCAATCGACATCGAATTCTGGGGAAAACCAGCTCATGCCGCTGGATGTCCTGAAAAAGGAGTGAATGCTTTAGATGCACAAATCTTAACCTATTCAGCCATTGGTGTATTGCGTCAACAATTGACTGACCACATTCGTGTACATGGTATTATAGTAGATGGCGGAACCGCTCCAAATGTCATTCCAGAATATACCAAGGCAAAATATTATTTAAGAGCTGATGACATCGATACTTTACATGAACTTTACGCAAAAGTTGAAAATATCGTAAAAGGAGCCGCTTTACAAACAGGATGTACTTCAAGCATGAAGCTTTACCAAAATCTAGTAGAAAACATGGTTTTAACCCCTTCTTTAGATGCGATTTATGAAAAATATATTACTGAACTAGGCAATACAGTAAAAAAAGTAGAAGAAGACATCGTAAGTCCAGGAAGTAGTGATGTTGGAAATATTTCCCAAGTTGTACCAACCATTCAACCACATATCAGCATTACAGATACTCCAATTGCCGGACATTCCCAAGATATGGTAAATGCCTCTTGCTCAGATAAGGCAATGAAGGCTATTATAAAGGGGGCAAAAGCATTAGCATGGACTGCTTTAGAACTTTTTGAAAATCCAGAAGAACTTCAAAAAGTAAAAGAAGACCATGCATGGCATGTATCTCATCAAAAAGGAAACTAACTTATGACACTTCAACAACTCTTTTATGCATTAACCGTATCCGAACAAGGATCTATGAATAAGGCAAGTGAAAAGCTTTTTATTTCACAACCCACACTGACTTCGGCCATTAAAGCTTTGGAAGAAGAACTTCAAATCCAAATTTTCACTCGAACAAGTCATGGTGTAATTGTGACAAATGAAGGGCAAGAATTCTTAACCTATGCCAAACAGATCTATCAACAATACGAACTATTAAAAGAGCGCTATGAAGATGTAAATGTTAGAAGAAATAAATTTCGCGTCTCCTGTCAACACTATTCCTTTGCGACAAAGGCATTTGTGAATACAGTTAAAAAATATGGTATGCACCGATATGATTTTGCGATTAGTGAAACAAAGACAAAAGATGTAATTGAGGATGTTGGAAATTCAATCAGTGAAATCGGCATTCTTTACTTATCCAACTATAATCGTCGTATCCTTTCTAAATTATTAGAAGAATATAATCTTGAATTCCATAAACTTGCCGATTGTGCTGCCTACGTCTATCTCTATAAAGAACATCCTTTAGCTTCAGAAAAAGAGATTACGTATGAACAATTATTAAAATATCCAAATATGACCTTCGAACAAGGAAATAATGCCTCCCTATATATGGCTGAAGAAATTCTCGTTGAAAATGATTTTCCACAAAAAATCCAAGTCAATGATCGTGCAACCATGTTAAATTTAATGCGAGGCTTAAATGGATATACCCTATGTTCTGGAATCATTTCTCAAGATTTAAATGGAGATGACTATATCGTTGTTCCCTATAAAGATGATCAAACCAATCCGAACTCCATCATGGAAATTGGATGGATCCAAAGAAAACATACCATTCTTAGTAAGATTGGCAAAGATTATATTGAAGAACTACAAGAATATTTCAAATGAGAGTGAATGCTCTCATTTTTTATATCTAAATTGATTGGTATAAAAATAATTTATATCCAATTCAAAATAATAACAATTAGACACTTTTCTTAAATTCCGTTAAAGTTAAACCATCAAAACAAGGAGGTACAAATCATGAAAGCTTTATTCACAAAAACAATGTATATGCACATGTCAACATTCCGGCTTTCGATTTGTATGTCTTAAGCCGGCCTTTTGACCGGCTTTTTATTTTGATAAGGAGGAGCAGATATGATAGAGCTAAATCATCTACAAAAAACCTATCATCTAAAAGGAAATGACATTCATGCCGTAAATGATGTTTCCTTACAAATTGATGATGGTGACATATACGGAATTATCGGATATTCAGGTGCTGGAAAAAGTACATTGGTTCGATGTTTAAACTTTCTGGAAACACCAGACGCTGGAAGTATTACCATTCAAGATTTTGGTAAAATCACAAGTAACCATTCAAAACTAACATTAGAAAGAAATGGAAAAATATCCAATGTTACGGAAAAAGATTTAAGAAAACTTAGAAGATCGATTGGAATGATTTTCCAACATTTCAACCTATTAGATCGAAGTACCGTCTTTGACAATATTGCCTATCCATTAAAATATACTAAAACGCCAAAGGCTGAAATTGAAAAAAGGGTGGATGAGCTATTAGATTTAGTGGATTTAAAAGATAAAAAATACGCCTATCCATCTCAATTATCGGGCGGGCAGAAACAAAGAGTCGCGATCGCAAGAGCCCTATCCAATTCCCCTAAAGTATTGCTTTCAGACGAGGCAACAAGTGCGTTGGATCCAGATGCGACAGAATCGATATTAAAGCTATTAAAAAGCTTGAATCAAAAATTAGGAATCACAATTATTATTATTACTCATGAAATGTCAGTCATTAAGGCCATCACAAAAAATGTGGCGGTCATGGAAAATGGAAAAGTCGTAGAACAAGGGGATGTGTATGATATTTTTGCCAATCCAAAACAAGATATCACAAAGAAATTCATTCAAAGCTCTTCTGCCTTATCCAATGTCAATAAATTAATCTCAAACAATACTGTATCTTGTCAAAATACAGATGAAAGAAAATTAATTCGATTGACCTTTACTCGAGATAGTGTTGGTGATGCCGTTATCTCAAAGATTTCAAGAGAATTCAATGTGGATGTGAATATCATGTTGGCAAACGTTGATATCATCCATACAGATGCTTTAGGGGGGATCATTGCCACACTTATTGGTAAAAAGGAAAACATTGAAAAGGCAATGGATTATTTGCATGAATGCAGCGTAAAAACGGAGGTGATTGATCATGTCGAATCTATTTCCTAACGTCATCAATTATTGGGATATCTTTAAACAATCTTTAGAAGCAACCTATCAAATGTTCTTTATTTCAGGTTTCTTAACTCTATTGATTGGTGGACTATTTGGCATTAGCTTAACTGTCACAAAAGTAGATGGAATCAAGCCCAATCGATGTATTCATTTTATTTTAGAAGTGGTCACAAACGTTTTTAGAGCTATTCCATTTATCATCTTATTGATCTTCTTAATTCCACTTACTCGAGCGATTACGGGAACTTCAATTGGTGTTAAAGGGGCTATTGTTCCATTGGTATTTGGAGCTGTTCCCTTCTTTACAAGACAAGTGGAAACAGCTTTGGCCGATGTAGATCCTGGAAAGATAGAGGCTGCAAGAGCCATGGGATCCGGAACGATTGGTATTATTTTTCGAGTCTATCTTCATGAAGCTACACCGGATTTGATTCGTGTTATTACGATTACGGCCATTTCATTGATTGGACTTACAACTTCAGCTGGTGCAGTTGGTGCTGGTGGAATTGGATCGTTCGCTATTAACTATGGACAAAACTTACATTATCAAGACATTGTTAATGTATGCGTCATCTTACTATTGATTATTGTTTCTTGTATTCAATTATTAGGAAACACATTATCTAGAAAAACAGTAAATCGACAGATTTTTCATAAATAAAATATAAAAGGAGAAAAGAGAATATGAAAACACAAACAAACTTTATTAAAAAATTTATCGCTTCTGCCCTAGTGGCATCCACATTACTTACAGGTTGTGCTTCTTCAAGTGAAGAAACAACATCTTCTGATCCTGTTAAAATTGGTATTCCAAGTGATGCGACAAATGGAGGAAGAGGATTGTTGTTACTAGAAAAGGCAGGTCTTATTGAGGTGGATGATGATGCAGGCTATACACCTGAATTAAAGGATGTCACAAAATATATCTACAACATTGAAATTGTTCCAACACAGGCAAATACTTTAGTATCGACTCTTGATGATTTTGGAGCTGCCACAATCAATGGTACATATGCCGTTCCTGCAGGTTTAATCCCAAGCAAAGATGGATTAATCACAGAAGTTCAAGAGGTTGGTTCAGATAATCCATTTATTAATGTCATTGTGGCTAGAACGAGTGAAAAAGATAATGCCGACTATAAAAAGATTGTTGAAGCCTATCAAACTCAGCTTGTTGCCGAATATACAATTGAAAAAAGCTCTGGAGCAAGTGTTCCTGCCTTTGATTATGATAAAGATTATACGGTAGATGATAACTTCGTCAGTGATATTGAAGGATATCAATCGGATTCTACAGGTAAGAAAGTTATTAAAGTAGGTGTATGTGGTTCTGGAGATACATGGCGTGCAGTTCAAAAGGTATTGGATGAAGAAGATGCAGGTATCTATATCGAAGTTGTTACTTTTGATGCCTACAACTTACCAAATGAAGCCTTAAACAATGGTGAAATCGATTTAAACGCTTTCCAACATAAAGCTTATCTACAAAATGAAATTGATTCTCAAGGCTATGACATTACAGCAATCGGTGATACTTCTTCTGCTCCATTAACACTTTACTCAAAACAAGTTAAATCTTTAAAGGCATTAAAAAAATTAGCAGGTAAAAAGGCTGAATAATCTTAAAAGATCGAGCAATCGATCTTTTTTGTTGTTTTAACAACATACTTTTATCTTCTTTGTACGTACAATCATCTCATAAGGAGATAAACATTATGTCAAAAAGAATAGATTTAAACAAAACGATTTATGAATTATGCCAAGAATATCCTGAATTAATTGATATCTTAGCTAAACTTGGATTTAATGAAATTACTAAGAAAGCCATGCGTGTTTCTGTAGGGAAAATCATGACTCTTTCAAAAGGTTCTAAAATGAAAAATATTCCTATGTCAAAAATTATTTCATCTCTTGAAGAGAATGGGTTCGAGCTTGTATCAAACAATCGTGTAGACCAACTCAAAACGTATTTAAAAAGATTGTCTGATGGGGATGATTTAGAAGATGTAAAAAAAGATTTTGCGAAGGAATTTAGCGAAGTGGATTCATCTGAAATCATGAGTGCAGAACAAGAACTTCTTGAAGAAGGAATGCCTCTAGTTGAAGTACAAAAGCTATGTGATGTTCATTCTGCACTCTTCCATGATGAAGAACTTGTTGAAAATACGATTGATCAAAATGATATCGCATCCAAACTAGAAAAAATCCCTGGCCATCCTTTATATATGTTTTCAAAAGAGAATGAAAAATTGAGTTTATTATTAGAAAGTGAAGAGTATGGTCAATGTATGAAAGATCTTGCGATTCACTACGCTAAAAAAGGCGATTTACTCTATCCATTATTGAAAACAAAATACAATATATCTGGTCCGAATGATGTTATGTGGACAGTGGATGATGAGATTCGTGATGAAATCAATAAAAACAATGTAGCGCAAGTTCTTTCACGTGTTAAAGAGATGATTTACAAAGAACAAAACATCCTATTTCCAATTTGTGCAGAAAATTTCACAGAGGAAGAATGGTATACGATTTATCAGGATTCGAAAGATTATGATTCTTGTTTTTGAATAGAAAAAGAAATTTGGCAAGAAGGAGAAAAAGCAAAAATATCTGCTCAAACCTATTGTGATGACGAAGTTGTTCTTCCATCTGGACATCTTACAATAAATCAACTCACATGGCTGTTGAATACCATTCCATTAGAAATTTCATTTGTTGATGCCAATAATATTAACCGCTATTTTAACGAGGGAGAAAAAGTGTTTAAGCGTCCAAGTATGGCTATTGACCGAGAAGTATTCTCTTGTCATCCTCCAAAAATAGAACCGATGGTCCGTCAAATCATTGATGATTTTAGAAACAATCGAAAAAATGAAGTCAACGTATGGATGAATAAAAAAGGACGGACAATGTTGGTAAAATACATGGCTGTAAAAGATGAGAAACAAAACTACATTGGTACCGTTGAACTTGTTCAAGATATGGAATTCGCAAAGGAGCATTTTCTAAATAAAGACTAGGTTCTCTAGTCTTTTTTGTGTTACCCTTAAGTAAAGAGGTTATTATGAACACGTTTACGCTATATAATGAAGCCATCAAAATCAATGATGAAGTTGAAAATTGGTATCTTACACATTTAAAGTTGGAAAATGGACATGCAGAAAAAATGAAAGAAGTGGAACAAAAACTGATTGAATGTACTCCCCTATCTTTGGATGGAAAAGATGTTCGTTTATATAAAAAGATTGCGGCTCAAGTTTATCTTTCGGCTACGGATCAGATCAAAGTGGTCGTATCTGAAACAATTGATTCTTATAAAAAGGATTATAAGTGGCTTGATTTAAAGCCTAGCATAAATAAAGACTTATTACATATATATAAACATGTCTATGATGAAGAATGGATTCACCAACATATTCAAAAGATTATAGGTAAAATCAAAAAACAAGAAAATGCATTGTTGGATGATTTATATAGAAATGGATTTGCGGCTACATATTTGATGCATTTTTATAATTCTCTTATTGAAGAGAATATTCATTATTTTGAAGACAATAAGTATGAGTATTCCTTTTCTAAAAAGATCAAAAAATTAGACAATCCCACAAAAGAAGAAATCATTCAAACCATTCAGGTTTGTCCTTTTAATTATGAAATTTATAAACAAGCCTATATTCATAACTTATATACAAATGATTTAAAAGCCCTCCAAAGTACATATCATGTTCATTTTAGTACTACAGTAAATTTTGAAACTGTCTCTGATCCAGTTATGCAGAAAAAGCGTGATGAAGTCATGGAAAAAATGAGTAAAGTGGCAGATGAGATAAAGAAAGATGATTTTGGTAAAGAGCTTATAAAGAAGTATCGAAATAAAAGCAATAAAGAGATCGCAAAATCCTACTTAAATGATTGTGGTATTAATTGGGAAGCGGGTATCCTTACCTTTGCGGTATTTTGTAGCATTCTAAATTTATTTTTGATGGACCCTCCAGAAAAGGCAAAGCATTCTTCTAGTGAAGAATTGTTTGATATGTTGACGGATATTCTTACAGATATGATCGTATTGAAATTGGTCTCAGACATTTCTGGCCAAACAACAGACATGTTTGAACCTATTATGAATCCAATCCCTAATATTTTTCATAGAACAAGAAAATCTTCTTCTACAACACATTCAGATTCATGTACGCCACTACAAAGAAGGCGTAGAATGTCTTTTATTCAGTTTATATTATCTTTATTTATAAAAGATGAATGGAAAAAGAAATATGATGAATTCAATTGGTATGAGGAAATAGATCCATATAATTATAATTCTGAAGAAAAATATTTAGAAGCACTACAAGATGCTTGGAAAGAAGATCTTGATCCAGATGGTGAATTCGAAGACTATGTAGATGTCACAGAGTATGAGGATTTTTTTGATTATGAATATGAAATCGAACAATATCAAGAAAAGAAAGAGTGGCAAGAAAAATACAATCCAAAAGATAATATAGATACATTTGATATAAATGTATATGATTTTGAAGATGAAGATGAGTATCTAGATGCACTAAGGGATGCTTGGAAAGATGAGCTTGATCCTTATGATGAATTTGAAAACTATGTATATGTCATAGATTATGATGATTTTTATGATTATCGACATGAAATCGAACAATATCAAGAAAAGAAAGAGTGGCAAGAAAAATATAATCCAAAAAGTAATATATATGTATTTGATGTAAATGTATATGATTTTGAGGATGAAGATGAGTATTTAGAAGCACTACAAGATGCTTGGAAAGAAGATCTTGATCCTTATGGTGAATTTGAAAACGATGTGGATGTTAGAGATTATGAGGATTTTGATTCCTATCAAGAGGCTATTAAAAAAGCGGAACTCGATTAAACAAGTTTCGCTTTTTTTAATGCAAAATAAACAATTGGAATCAAAATAATATGAATCACAATGGCAGGGGCTGTTGAAACAAAATAAGAAGTAGCCCAAATTTTTAAAGAATAATTTTGTGCCCCTAATAATATTGCCTGTACAATACCACCCACAATTCTTCCTATAAGCATAGCTAGAACTAGTGATGTATACACTTGAACTTTTGAATTCTTGTCTTTTAATACCATCATTAATAGGCCACTTACAAGTCCGTATGTTGGAAGTTCAAAGCACATCGCAATCAAGGTTAAACCTTGTGGCATGCCTGAAATCATACTATTTAAAATAGGACATAATACCCCAATCACAACACCATACACAGGACCAACTACAAGACCTGCAAGTAAGGGGGCAATGTGCATGGGTGAAAATAAAACACCACCATTAGGAATCATACGAATCAATATCGGTAAAATAATTCCTATCGCAACAATCATTGCGGACATTGTTAATTTTTTTGTACTACTCACTCAAAACTCTCCTAACCTCATCAATAGACATTCCCTTGGCTTTGGCAATGCGTGCTAAATCTTCATATTCAAACTTTTCTTTTTGAACACCATATCCATAACTAACTTTCTTATGAACTAAACCATATTCTGTATCTATTGTTTCAATATTTCGATATAAGCTATGGCGAACACATGTATTTTCACGAATGCCCAGTGTCGTTAAATGTTTAAACATCAAATTCATCATTTTTTCTTTGTCTGAAACCTTGCACATACATGTAAACAAATAGCCAGGACGATTCTTTTTCATGTGAACATTTGTGACATATACATCTAAAGCTCCATTTTCAAATAAAATATCGTACGCAAAGCCAATTTCTTCTGGTGTCATATCGTCTAGATTACATGAAAGCTCTACGACTTGGCCATCCTCTTCCATTTCACCTAGAAAGGCACGTACACAATTGGCAGCTGGAAAATCTTTATTTCCCATACCATATCCAATTTTATTTGTCTTTATGGTTGGTTGCACTTCAAAAGAGTCTACAAAATGTTTTAATAATGCCGCTCCAGTAGGTGTGCACAATTCTCCTTCCATACGTCCTGCATAGCTAGGAATTCCTTCTAAAAGAAGGGCTGTTGCAGGTGTTGGTACAGGTAAAATGCCATGAGCACATTTTACCATTCCATTTCCTAAAGCGATTGGAGAACAATAGATTCTTTCTACATCTAGCATTTCCAACAACATGCAATTGCCAATCACATCCACAAGCGCATCGATTGTACCCACTTCATGAAAATGAACGTTTTCCACATCCATTCCGTGTACTTGACTTTCTGCCTGTGCAATCAAGTGATATACAGATATCGCATCTTCTTTTACTCGATCACTTACTGCTAAATTTTGAATAATCGAATATACTTTCGAAACATTCATACCGTGCACATGATGTGAATGTCCATGACTATGCATATGGGCTTGAGGAAAATGATTTAAAATTATATTTTTAATTCTTTCTTCTATTCTAGATCCACAATCATGATCGCATTCATAAGACAAAATCGAATTTGAATATGTCACATGATGAATATTCTCAATCTCTTCAATATGATCTAGTATGTGTTCCATGTGTTCCACATTTTCAATGTGAAGAGAAAAGGTTGCCTTCTCTCCTTCTTCTTGTCCATTCACTAAAACTTGAATATGACTACCTAGAATGCCACATTTTTTTGAAGGTACACATTCTACTCTAACACCTTCTAATCCTAGTGAATTCAATTTTTCGATAAAAGCCTTTTGATCCACCAATTCACTTAAGGCCGACATCAACATGTCTCCAGCACAACCCATTTTGCATTCTAGATATAAAACTTGCATACTACCCTCTACTATTCTAATGTTTCACTTACTTTATCTAGCCAATCACGAATTTGAATGTGTTGTGGACACTGCATCTCACATTGTCCACACTTAATGCACTCACTCGCTTTTCCATGATCGCCTTTTGTCGCAAAGTCATAATTTCTTTTTGCGCCCTTTGTATTTCCATAAATCAATTCTAGATTCATAGCCGAAAAGATGTTTGGAATTTGAATCTTCATTGGACATCCATCCGTACAATAATGACATGATGTACATGGGATTTGTTCGATGGAAGCTAAAATTTCCATTGCCTTTTCAATTGTCTTTTGTTCTTCTTGGCTTAATGGTTTAAAATCCTTCATATATGAAAGGTTATCTTCCATTTGTTCCATATTGCTCATACCACTTAACACGACCATAACTCCTGGTAATGAGGCTACAAAGCGTATAGCCCAACTGGCAAGGCTTGCATCAGGGTTTGCTGATTTCAACAAATCTTGTACAGGCTTTGGAGGATTGGCCAAAGTACCACCTTTAATAGGTTCCATAACAATAATAGGCTTATTATGTTTACGAGCTACTTCATAAACTCCTTTTGAATCAATACTAGGATTATTCCAGTCGGCATAATTGATTTGAAGTTGTACAAACTCAACATCTTCATGACGAGTTAAAATATCATCCAATCCCTTTGCGCTTCCGTGGAATGAAAAACCATAATGCTTGATTTTTCCCATTTCTTTTAATTCTTTTACATATTCAAATAGGTTCCATTCTTCATATTTTTCAATACTCGTATCATTGATGGCATGTAAAAGATAAAAGTCAATATAGTCAACTCCCTCTCTTTCTAATGAGATATTGATTTGATTTTTAGCTTCTTCTATCGTTTTTGCGACATTAACATTCAATTTAGAAGTTATATAATAAGACTCTCTAGGATGTTTAGAAGTAATTGCCTTACGAGCTGCTTCTTCACTACCATTATATACATAGGCAGAATCTAGATATTTGAGTCCAGACTCCAAAAATAAATTGGCCATCTTCTCTGTATGATCAATATCAATGATGTCTTTTTCAACATCTGTTCTAGGCAAACGCATAAGGCCAAAGCCTAGTTTTGGCATACTTTCCACAAATTTTTCATCTAACATTTTCTTTTCCTCACTTACTTATAGATACTATACCCCTAAAGCAAGGTTTAATGTCAATAGAAAAAAGAACAACAATTACGTTGTTCTAAATCATTTGAATGTCAAGCCATCTAATCTTTTCCTCAGAAAAGCCCGTATATTTTGCGATTTTCTCTACAGGCATGTTATCTGCAAGCATCTCATTTGCAGTTTTAATTTT
>CAVGPK010000005.1:55778-61947 GCA_963631155.1 bacterium
ATTGCCTTACACACCTTTGCTCGACCCCCTTCTGTTTCTTTGTAATGATGCATTCCATCTTTCAACACATCATAGAACATGTCTACTGAACTTGTACACCTAAAATCATGCATCAATTTTCCAATGTCAGATGAATCATTTTTATACTCCCCATTTACATAAATGATGTGATTGCCATCATCAAATAGTTTGTTATCCAATTCCTCAATATGTCTATTGACATGATACATTGGAAGTCCTTTTTTCATTACATCATTTTCTGTAATAAAAATCACATATGAGTCACACATCGTTGAAAAATCTTCGCCTTTCTTCAACATTCTAGAATCTAGAACTCCACTTAGAAATCTCGCTCTTTTTCTAGCAGCACCTCTATCAGTTCTTTGAACCTCAATATCGTAGTTCTTTCCTTGTGAATCTTCTGCAAATATATCTAGAATCACATTTCTACCATTTGTTGAAGGATTTTTTTCAACTTTCTGAACCACGATCCTTTTTACAACAATATCCTTTTGATCAAGAATTATTCTAAGCATTAATGTGGTTGCTTCAAAATTTTGATCAAAAAACATTGTCATGAAATTGTCATCCATTAACCGATAGTTATCAAGAATAGCTGCCGCTCTTTGAGAAGGAATGTATGACTTTTCTTCTTTACATACCAAAGTTTATCACCACCATTTCTTATTGTATATATAATGTTTTTATCACTAACTTCATCCTATAATAAGAATACTTAATTTTCAATAAACAAACGGTGAGCACCTAAATAATATAATATTTTAGCATGATAAGAAATACAACTATAATATAACACAATCATGTTAGAAATGTGGTATTTCCAGCATATCTAACAGTTTAATAAATGTATCCTGTCCATCAAGACAGGTATCTATTAGCCAATCTTTTTCATCCTTCCATTTTG
The DNA here is from genome assembly GCA_963631155.1 of bacterium. Lineage (GTDB taxonomy): Bacteria > Bacillota_I > Bacilli_A > Erysipelotrichales > Erysipelotrichaceae > Holdemanella. The sequence continues at coordinate 56,704 of CAVGPK010000005.1, forward strand.
AAAGGGCACGATAATAAAAACTCTTCTTACTGTTTTCAATAATGAAAGGTACAATATTGTGATGTAAACATTCTTTTAATGCCACAAGACGACCTACTCTATCATTTCCATCATTAAAAGGATGGATGCATAAGAAATCATGAATAAACACTTGAACCGCAACAAGTGGATCAACATTTAATTTATGGATTATTTTATCATATTCCTCACATATTTTTTCTATTGCTTCAGGTGTTTCATAAGGTTCTAAAGATCTGAAAATTACTTCTTTTCTACCATCTGGGTACACTGCATCAATTTCATTTGGCGTATCTTTGAATTTCCCTCCTCTCTTTTAAGCATATAAAAAGCACCTACCATATCTGATAGATGCTCATAAATTTTAGGGTGATTTTTTGTGTGTATTAGAATATTTTTCACCCTAAATTCTAATGTCGTTTTGTGTCAGCTTTAAACAGTTTTAAAATTTTCGCCAACATTTTTCCTTTAAAAATTGTTTTAGAAATCAAAATATTTCTTACGCAACTGCTTATTTGCGAATACAGCATATATACGTTTTATTCTCATGCGTCCATCATTTCCTGTTGCATTTTTGCTAATTATACTGCCGCTTTCTTGCAAATTGCTTATCTTTGCAGATATACGATTTTCTTCTTCATTTGCAACCTGTTGTATCAGCTCTATAGCAGCAGTGTACTTTGGCCAAGAAATGTGTTCGACAAAATCATAGAACATACTTTCAAATGGAAAAATATTCCAATAGCATTCATTGATTTCAGACAGTATTTCCATAAAAGAACGTATATTTAAGGAATAATTCTCTATTGATTTTTGTTTTTCTATGATTTTTTGATACCTTACAACAAGCTCTTTTAGCCATGCATCTGTTTCTTCTGTAATCCGTACCTCATCTGAACCATCCCACCAGTAAAGCCTATCCATATCTGATAAATAAAAATTCGGCTTTCCCTTAAGTTCTTCTGGTGTATTGTAAAATGCGAAAAAGTCATCCTGCCTTAAGTATTCACTGGTTCTAATTGGCTCAAATGGTTCTTCAATTCTCTTTTTTCGCCATTCCAACAGTTCTTGTGATGCATAAGCTTTTATCTTTTCATCATGATATACATTTTTGTATAAATTTTTCCACAATGCCAAGAACTGTTCTTTACGTATCTCAGCACTCAAATATACAAATACTCTGGCTGGCATGGTAAGTGTCAGCTTTGCCAGTACTAGCAATTCTTCTGCTTTTTCCTGCTCACGCTCCTTGTAGCTTTTCTTCAGCAAGTTCCACAAGATCTCAGAGTCTGGATTTGATGCCCAAAAGCGGAATAATTCCTGTTTACACTTCATAATATCTGCTGCATAAGTTCCTGTTTTTGTATCATCCTTCATTAAATATTCTGTACCATATATAACACAAAATAGATCCGTAAGATCAATGCCACCCATGGCATCGATTCTTTCATATGGAATAAAATCTCTCAGCATTCCCATTTTGAATTGATCGCGTTCTTCAGTAAATGCCTCTTGTTCCATACATGTCCACAAATTTGCTCTTTTTCCCATCGCAAACTGTGTTTTTAGAATATGGTTTAGCCATCCTATCGTTTTAGAAGCCTCTACAAAATCGCCATCTTTCTTTGCGAATCCATAATTTGAATCATACAATTCATAAAGCATATATGCGGCTTGCATAGTATCACTAAATTCTGCATCTCCAATTTTTCCTGACCATAGTACTGCTTCACTTTGCCTAAAGCATGCACTTTCCCATCCGCGGTCTTCAAAATAATTATAATAGAAACAAATATTATCTTTTTGAATCGTACTAATTGGTTGTAAAAGCGTAAGTGTCTGGCCAAACATTTCTACTTCTGTCGTGTCCATCATACCTCCTAGATCAAGTATGCGACACATTTGTTTTACAAAAACTTCACGCTTATCTTCTGGTATTTTGGTGTTTCCATGATACCATGCAAATGAACCCATTTTTCTTCTCCTCCAAACTTAAAATCCAAATACACATTGCCTAGCCACATCATTTTCCATCAATGAACAATAGGCAGCAATCGATATTGAGTCAAATTTCCTTCGATATGGTTTTAACCAAAGTACTGCCATTTCTCTATTCATTTCTGGAAATAATTCAAGGCCTTCATCCACAATTCTACGTAACACCAACAATACCTTGCGCCATGCAGGATCATTTTGGTGTTCAAGGATCTTTTTAACAAACTCTTCATCTATATAGCGACAAGACCATTCTTTATCTATATACATAATCGTTTCTTCCAAATATGATTTTACCTGTAAATCCGGCTGATCTTCTTGCATATCTACAAGTTGTTTCCAAGTTTGAATTCTATCCTTCATCTCATCGGACAATAAAAGATTTTCACCATTCCAAAATTCCAAGAACTCATCCTCATTTTTTCGATGGATGGTTTTGTAGAATGTCATTTTCTCAAAATCCTCTGAGTATTTTTTGTCCTTATCCTCACCAATAATATCCGTATAATAATCTTTAGTTATAAACATATCCCATTCATCCCAAAATGGCCTATCTTCCAACAATGCAAATGTGCTCACAAAGCAAGTTGGTGGCAAATAGAGCGATAATTCTGCAATGGTTGACAAGTCATCATCTTGTTCTGCAAGTTTTTTCCGACTTGCTAATGGCAAACATAGTAACTCATTTAAATAATCAACAAGTGCTTTCTTATCAAATTGATATTGTTTAGCCATGATTCTATATAAATATTCGATTCTAGACATATGGGTAGCTTGTGCAATTTGTGTTCTATTAGTAATCAGTTCTTTATCAGTCTTTGGAGGTTCTGTATGGTCAGTAGCTAGTATAGATAATAGTTGAAAATCTTGAAACTCACTATAACCAAATGGAAATATGCGTTGGAATATATCTTTAATAGTAGGTAAATCTGCATTAGGATCTTTCCTTAGAAGCAAAAGCATATCCCACATCTTTTCTCTGCCGCTATTATAGATTTTGCGATTCAAGACAGTACTCAAAAAACGCATATAGCCATAGACATCCACCGGTTCTCTTTTTGTCATAAAGAAACAACTGCCATTACTATAGCACTCTTGCAAAAGTAAAATACAGTTTATTGCCAAGTCATATTCATGACTACCTCTATCAACTGAATAAAGCTTGCAAGTATTCATATTATATATAGAAATAGTGCGATCTTTCTTTTCAAAAATAGAATAGTCAAATTCAACAATACCATTTTCATCTGGAGTAGGTTTTTCCAAAATTGTGATCTTACCAATCTCTTTTCTTTTACGCATACCAAAACGTTTCAGAATCTCCATAACACAAGCATTGAATTCCTGTTTCTTATCTTCTGAAACATCTACCTTTCCAGCTAGCCAATAGCTACTATCAGTCATAGTTATTTCTCCCCTTATTTAATCCAGTTGTTTATTTTCCAATAGCCCTTTCGATCCGATCCTACGCGCTCAATGATATTCTTTTCTTTTAATGATTTCAAATAATTGGCTACTGATTTTCTGCTTACTTTCATTCGCTTTGCTAATACAGGCATTGTAAATCCAGGGTCCTCATAAAGTAATTCCAAGACTTTCTTTTCTTGATCAGTCACCCTATCAGTCACCCTATCAGTCACCCTAATAATTCTATCCTCAGGTGCCGTGAATTTTATCATGATATCACTAGGGTTAATAGTGTATTCAGGAACTGGAACTCCATCCTCTACACAAGCATTACGGATTTTTTCAATTCCACGTCCCCAACTTTCTATAAATCCAGCATAATAAAACACACTTGCAATATTTGGATTGTATGGCACTGATGCGTGTTTGCCCAACAAATTATCCAATGTCCAATTTTCTGGCAGACATCCAATATTTGCGATATATAATTTATCCTCATAAACACTGACTTGAATTGGTACGCCTGATTGATACTGTTTGTGGCAGATTGCATTTATCAATGCTTCCCTCAAAGCAAGCTCAGGGACAAAATATCTCTCAATTCTTTGTGTTCCTTCGTAGGTAATCTTTGCCCTCATATATTTCAGATAAATTAACTCTATTGCCTTATCAACTTGTTCAAGAATGGAACCATGAATCTCATCCTGATACAAAAGATCAGCATCTGTTTCAAAGTATCCGATTTTAATATACGCCCCCAATTGGTATCTTTCTGGATCAGAAGCAAATAAAAGCATCGCCGCATTTGTTAAATAATCACCATTAATTAGGTGAAGTTTATCCAAAAGAACCTCTTTAGACTCTTCCAATAGATTTGCTTCCATGCGTCCTTTTCTCGTCGCAAGCGCTTTGAATTTTTTAACTGCTCCATCATCCACTTCATTTACTGTAAATACCGGAAGTGGCAAATTATCCCATGTCACTCCGCGCTTTCTAAGCAAAAAAGCCTCCAATGCTGGTCCGGTTAATACTTGTTTTGTACTACCGCTTCGATAATGGTAGACACCTCTGCACGAAATCCCAATAGGGTATGCTGTACATCTATCTCAATATATTCCTTATCACCATCTGTCAAACGATTAACCCCGACTATTATGCCCATCGCATCTCTTACTTTATTGGGTATATCTTCAAGAAGTTTTTTTGAGTTTTCTACACCGACCACATTTCCATTATCATCGCACCCTATATAGATTTTTCCTCCTTGAGCATTCGCAAAACCGCATATCCATTTCAGATATTCATCTCTCCAAGATTCTTTCCATTCAACATCTTGCTGTTCAGGCATATTTCATCAACCTCCAGTTTGTTTATTCATGAAATTAAGCTAAATCACATTATGGTACATTAATTATATCTGTTAAATCCCAAAGCAACAAGACAAATACCACTAATCAACATACCAAATCCCTATTCGATTCTATACCAATCTGAACACCCTTAGTCATTTACACAGTAGGCGAATCTCTTGTTCCAGGTAGTGCCTCTGCCACCGCAAAAATAATTGAATACTTGTAGAACGACACAATATTTTACCCAGAAAACGACACTTTATTTTACCCAATCGGGCAAATTAAAAACTTGGAGTTGATCCAAGCTTTTTTAAAAGGGTAATTCTTCTGCTCTATTTCAAAATAATATGGCCATTTTTTTTATCAATCATTGGGTATTTTAGTCTGACGTTCTACAGTTTGCTTTTGTCCTGAACCTTTTATAAAAAATAATTGACACCATTGCAACAAGTATTTCTGTCGCCGGATATGC
>CAVGPK010000006.1:0-46769 GCA_963631155.1 bacterium
CAGCATTTAAGCTGATATTATTGAATATTCGTGATTGTTGACTGTAAAACTCAGGATATTGATGGGGCATTAATTGGTGGAGCTAGCTTAAAAGAAGATAGCTTTATTGAAATTATTGAAAAAACAAAATAATGTTTTAGGGCTACGAAAGTAGCCTTTTCTTTTTCTTTTTGCTTTTAAAAGTTTTCCTTGAGTCTAGGTTATATTTGTGTTAGAATACTAGTGAACTATTTTAAATAGGGGGTAGATTAAAATGAATTTTGTAGAAAATAATGGTAAAAAAGTCGCAGCCGTATTATGTGTAGCATCTGCTTTCCCAGTTGTAGCAACTGTAGTTGCTGCCCAAGAAGAACCAGGATGGCATGGAGATAAATATATTAATGAAGATAAAACAACTGCAACTGGTTGGGAAGAAATTGAAGGTAAAAGCTATTACTTTTCAGAAGATGGTACAGTTGATACGACTAAAACAGAAAAAGAAACAACTGCTAGCGTTTCAAGCAACGTTTTAGGGGACGTTAAAGAAACAGTAGCTACAACAACAACAGAAGCTGTTGAAACAGAAAAAGAAACAAAGGCTGCTGAAGAAGCTAAAGTAGCAGAAGAGGCTGCTAATACTGTAGCTGTAGTTGCTGATACAACAGAAACAACATCAGAAGATACAACTACTGCTGAAACACCAGTTGAAACACCAGCTGAAACACCAGCTGAAACACCAGCTGAAACACCAGCTGAAACACCAGCTGAAGATACAACACCAGTTGTAACTCCGGAAGTGACTCCTGTTGAACCTTCAACAGATACAACTACTAACACAACAGTTGATGCAAGTTTAAATGATCGTATCGCAGCTGCTGCTCAACAATTAGTGGGTGTTACAAATGGTCAATGGTGTACACAAGTTGTTCAACAAGCATTAGCAAATGCTGGTGTAAGTGATGCTGAACAGTTATGGCCAGATGAATATGCTACTAAATACGGATATTATACAGATACTCCACAAGCTGGTAACTTAATTTACTACAATAATGGTGGTCGTGGAGTTGACCATATTGCGATCTATATTGGTAATGGTCTTGCAGTTCATGGAAATTATAATGGACAAACTATTATTGCTGATGCAAATGGTGGTAATAGTGGTTGTGTAGGTCAAGCACAATATATTCAAGTAGTAAGATAAGGCATTGTAGCTCGGTATAACCGAGCTTTTTTTTATTGTAATTCTATTGTATAATAGTTATTAATTTGGAGGTATTTTTTATGAATGAATCGTATGAAAATCTTTGTACTCGAAGAAGTGTACGCAAATTTAATGATAAAAAAGTCTCGCATGAACTTTTAGAAAAAATTATCGAAGCAGGACAATATGCACCGAGTGGTATGAATCGCCAGCCTTTTGCTTTTGTTGTAGTTGAAAATGAATCTATTATTGCTGAATTATCTAAAATGAATGCAGCAATTATGAATAGTAATAATGATCCATATTATGGAGCAAAAACATTGATTGTTGTATTTGCGAATACAGAAGTACCAACCTATCTATATGATGGAACCCTCGCAATGGGAAATTTATTAAATGCAGCACATAGCTTAGGTGTTGATTCATGTTGGATTCATCGTGCAAAAGAAATGTTTCAAACTGAAAAAGGAAAAGAGTTCATGAATAAATGGCGGATTCCTGCAAATTATGAAGGTATTGGAAATTGTATACTAGGATATCATGATGGCGAATATCCATCGGCACCTAAACGTACTTCCATGGTGGTTTATGAATAATATTCGAATAGGACAAGCTATTGATATCCACCAATTGGTGATTGGAAGAAAATTGATTTTAGGTGGAGTTGAAATTGAACACACAAAAGGGCTTTTAGGCCATTCTGATGCGGACGTTTTAACACATGCGATTACCGAAAGTATTCTAGGAGCTTTAGCTCTAGGGGATTTAGGAAAACATTTTCCTGATACGGATCCTAAATTTAAAAATGCTAATAGTTTAGATCTATTATCGCATGTCTATGATATGATGGTTAATAAAGGATATTCTATTGGAAATATAGATGCGACAATTATGGCAGAAAAGCCCAAAATGGCACCACATATTCTTTTGATGAGAGAAAACATCTCTCGTGTATTACATTGTTCAATCGATCAAGTTTCCATTAAGGCAACGCGAGGAGAAAAATTGGGTTTTGTCGGAAAAGAAGAGGGCATACAAGCACTTTCTGTATGTTTATTGGAAAAAGTATCATGAGAGTTGTGATTCAAAGAGTAAAACAGGCTTCATGTACGGTAGATAAAAAGATAACAGGATCTTGCCAACAGGGTTATTGCCTTTTTGTCGGTTTTCAAAATGAAGATGGTTCTGAAATCATTGATAAGATGATTAAAAAAATTTTAAATTTACGTATTTTTGAAGATGAGAATGGAAAAATGAATTTATCAATTCTTGATGTAGAAGGGACTATTCTTTCTATATCCCAATTTACTTTATATGCTAATTGTAAAAAAGGAAATCGTCCTAGTTTCACTGATGCGGGTAAACCGGATTATGCGAGTTCTTTATTTGATGAATTTAATCGAAAATTAAAAAATCAAATTCATTGTGAAACAGGAATTTTTGGTGCAGACATGAAGATTGAATTATTGAATGATGGCCCAGTTACGATTTTATTGGATTCTAAGGAGATTTTTTAATGAAAACGATATATGGAAATGAAATTGCTGATTCATTAAAAGCAAAAATGAAACTAAAGATTGATAGTATTCGTGCTCAAGGGGCAAGAATGCCTTTGTTATGTGTTATTCTTGTTGGAGATAATCCAGCAAGCCAATCGTATGTAAGGGGTAAAGAAAAAGCTTGTCAAGCAATTGGAATGCTGCAGAAGACGATTCGATTGGATAAAAATATTACGCAAGATGAGTTATCAAAAACGATTATTGCACAAAATCTTGATCCACATGTAGATGGTATTTTAGTTCAAATGCCTTTGCCAGAACATTTAGATGAGAATGCGGCTATCGATTTGATTGATCCACAAAAAGATGTAGATGGATTGCACCCCATGAATGCAGGTTGCTTACTAACAAATCGTAAAGGCTTTATACCATGCACACCACGAGGATGTATGACAATACTTGATGAAATTGGATATACAAATTTGACGGGAAAAAAAGCTGTCGTTTGTGGTAGAAGTAACCTAGTAGGAAAACCAGTTGCACTACTTCTTCAACAGCGAAATGCAACGGTTACGATTGTACATTCAAAAACAGAAAATATTGAATCTATAACTTCGCAAGCGGATGTTTTGATTGTAGCGATGGGAAAACCAAAACTTGTAAATGAGAATTGGGTGAAAGATGGTGCCGTTGTGATTGATGTGGGTATCAATCGTGTGGAAGGAAAGCTAGTTGGAGACTGTGACTTTGAATCCATTTCAAAGAAAGCATCTTGTGCTACTCCAGTACCAAAAGGAGTGGGCCCAATGACGGTTTGTATGTTACTTGAAAATACATTGGAAGCTTATTATGCTCATATTCAGGGAGAATAACATGGAATACGATTTAAATGATATTATTGAAATGAAGAAAGAGCATCCATGTCATAAATCAAAAGAATGGAAAATCATTCGTATGGGTGCTGATATTCGTATCAAATGTCTGGGCTGTGGAGCTAGTGTTTTAATGCCTAGACAAAAATTTGATAAGAAAATAAAAAAAGTTATTAAAAAAAGTGAAGAATAGAAATTGAGGAAGAAATTATGTCATTAACTGCAGGAATTGTTGGATTACCAAATGTCGGTAAGTCAACCTTATTTAACGCTATCACAAAATCACAAGTAGAAGCGGCAAACTATCCATTTGCGACCATACAACCAAATGTAGGTGTGGTTGAAGTTCCAGATTCTCGAATTGATCGTTTGGTTGAAATTTTTCATCCAAAGAAAACCATCTATACAACCTTTGAATTTACAGATATTGCCGGATTAGTAAAAGGAGCCAGTAAAGGAGAAGGTTTGGGAAATCAATTTTTATCTAATATTCGTTTGACAGATGCGATTTGCCACGTGGTACGTTGCTTTGATGATCCAAATATTACACATGTTGAAACAACAATTGATCCGATTCGTGATATAGAAATCATTAATTTAGAACTTACTTTGGCTGACTTACAAACGATTGAAAATCGTCGCAGCAAAATTGAAAGAAAAGCACAAACAAATAAAGATAAAGATTCTCTTACAGAGCTTGAATTATTAAATAAATTACAACCTGTTTTAGAGCAAGGGTTACCCGTACGTAGTTTGGAACTGAGTGAAGATGAAGAAATCTTAATGAAAACTTATAATTTATTGACGGCTAAACCAGTGATTTATGTCGCAAATTTGGATGATGAAGGCATTATGGATCCAGATTCTTGTGATTATTACAATCGTGTAAAAGAATATGCTGTGAAACAAAATAGTCAAGTTGTAGCTTTATGTGCACAAATGGAAGAAGAACTTTCTGGCTTAGATAAAGAAGAAAAAGACGTTTTCTTACAAGAATTAGGTGTGGAATCAAGTGGTTTAGATATTTTGATTCAAAAAGCATATGCCGTATTAGATTTATGTACATTCTTGACAGCTGGAGAAGATGAGTGTCGTGCATGGACATTTAAAAAGGGAATGAAAGCACCAGATTGTGCTGGTGTCATTCATACAGATTTTAAAAAAGGATTTATTCGTGCTGAAGTTTATCGTTTTTCTGATATTGATGAATTAGGCTCTGAACACGCAATAAAGGAAGCCGGTCGTTTACGTTTGGAAGGAAAAGATTACGTTGTTGAAGATGGCGATGTAATGCATTTTAGATTCAATGTATAACATTCAAACATTAAGTGTAAATGCGATTGCGGTTATTTTGGCTATGTCTATTCATGAGCTTGCCCATGGGCTTGTATCGTATTGGATGGGTGATCCTACCGCAAAAATGGAAGGAAGATTAACTTTAAATCCTTTACATCATATTGATTGGGTTGGATTATTGTGTCTATTGGTATGTGGTTTTGGTTGGGCAAAGCCGGTACCTATTGATTCAAGATACTATAAAGATCAAAAAACGGGAATTATATGGACAAGTTTTGCAGGTCCGTTCGCAAACTTCTTATTAAGTCTTTTATGTGTATTCTTATACTATGCTTTATATAAGTTTGCTCCTAGTATAATGATTTCTGATGTCGGAGCCTATTTGGCACTAGTATTTCAATATACAGCAATCATTTCAACAGGATTTGGAATCTTTAATTTAATTCCTATTCCACCATTAGATGGTTCTAAAATCATATTTTCTTTCTTGCCAGATGAACAATATTATCGCTTTATCTCAGGGAATCAATGGATGCAGCTAGTGTTGATTGCACTTCTTTTTACAGGCGTTTTAAATACACCATTGATGATGGTTCGTACGAATATGATTCAATTTTATGAGATGATCGTTCGAGCAATTCTAGGTTTCTAGGATTGCTTTTTTCAATTTTTACAAATAGTTTACATAAAATTAACATAAATTTAATATTGTAAGAAATTTGATTTCATAGGATAATAACCATGTTAGACAAAGTGAATTAAGAGTTAGGAGTTCATTATGGAAATAGTTACAATGATTTTATCCTTATTGGGTGGCGTTGCTTTATTCTTGTTTGGTATGTCCTTGATGGGGGATGGTTTAAAGCATGTTGCAGGTAATAAATTGGAAGCATTTTTATATAAAATGACCAATACACCTTTAAAAGGAGTCGCGTTAGGTGCAGGAGTTACAAGCGTAATCCAATCAAGTGGAGCAACCACAGTTATGGTTATCGGCTTTGTAAATTCAGGAATGATGAAACTTAAACAGGCAATCGGAATCATTATGGGAGCAAACATTGGTACAAGTATTACCGGATGGATTTTGTGTCTATCTTATGTTGGCGGTTCAAGTGGTGTTGCTAAGTTATTTTCAACGGCGACAATTACGACAATATTTGCTTTGATTGGTATTTGTTTAAAAATGTTCAGTAAGCGTACGCTTCATAAGAATATTGGAGACATTATGCTTGGTTTTGCGATTTTGATGACGGGTATGCAACAAATGAGCTCGGCTGTATCACCTTTAAGATCGAATCCGGCTTTCATAAACATGTTGACTGTGTTCTCAAATCCAATTGCGGGAATTTTAGTTGGAATTTTATTTACAGCTATACTTCAAAGCGCAAGTGCTGCCGTTGGTGTTCTTCAGGCTCTATCGATGACAGGATCATTAACATTTAGTAGTGCTTTTCCAATTATTTTAGGAATTGGTGTTGGTGCTGCATGTCCTGTTTTAATTTCAGCTATTGGAGCTAATAAAAATGGTAAACGAACAGCACTTATTTATTTATTAAATGATACTTTTGGTATGTTAATATGGTCTATTGGTTTTTATACTTTAAATGCGATTTTGAAGTTTTCTATTATTAGTAAAGTCATGGGACCTGTAGATATTGCCTTCTTAAACACATTAGTAAGAACAGTTACCGTTATTTTATTATTCCCATTTGTGAATCAGCTTGAAAAGTTAGTTACTTTCTTAATTAAAAATGATTTGGAAGAAATGGAAGAAACAGCTGATTTTGATTTATTAGAAGAAAGATTAATTCCTTATCCAGCATTAGCCATTGCGCAATGTCATCGTGTCATGAATGGAATGGCTAAAAAGGTTCGTAAAAATGTGAATCGTGCTATGAATTTATTGAATGATTTTCAACCAGATAAATATGATAAGGTGCAAAGAAAAGAAAAACAAATTGATAAGTATGAAGCGCGTTTGGGTGAATATTTAATGAAACTGACAAAAGGTGAAATGAATACGGAACAAACTCGACAAGCTTCTTTGTATTTGCACACAATTAGTGACTTTGAACGTATTGATGATCATGCTTCTGATATTTCGAATATGGCCAGACAGATGCAAGAAGATCATACTGCTTTCTCAAAGATTGCGTTAAACGAATTGAATGTTGTCATGGAAGCTGTTCGAGAAGTAATAAATGTAAGTTTTCATGCCTTTTATGAAGATGATATTGTTAACGCAAAAAGAGTGGCACCATTAGGTGTTGTTATTCGTAATTTGTGTGACGAATTAAAACTACATCATGCGGAAAGATTAAGTAATGGCGAATGTGGATTAGAGGAAGGTACTGTATTCAATGATATTTTAAATAGCTTGAATCGTATTGCGACTCATTGTGCAAGTGCTATGGTGGCCTTGATTAAAGCACAGGAAAAAGATTCAGATATGCATATTCACGATTCTAAAGTATATGCATTAGATGATGAAGATTATAAAACATACTTAATGGAATATCGTCAAAAATATGATCTTGAAAAAAGAGAAGGCGAATTCTTGAGCATGGAGGCAGAAGAAGTAGAATAACCGATCATATTTGATCGGTTATTATTGTATAATCGCATTTTTCTTGAATGTGGAAGGTATCAAAATATAAATTTTCTAAAGGAATCCAACGATGAAGGAACAGTTCATATGTATCTGGGTTCCTTTTTTTTATTCGATTTAATCTCTCTTCGTCATTTAACGTAAGATAAATGGATATTGTATAGTATTTTTGCAAGCTTGGATGCATAGAATAGGAGCCTTCAATGATGTTGATTGGTTTATAAGGAACAAAAATTTTTGGTTCTAATTCCATCTTTTTACAATTAAATTTTGAATAATAAACATTCTTTTTTTGGGAAAGCGGAATTAAGATTTCAGATTCGAAGCGTTCATAATCGACGTTTCCTCCAGGCTCTTTATAGCGACTTTTTGTTCTTTGGTAGGGTTGCAAGAAAAAATCGTCCATATGGAATACAGAACAATCATATTTTTCTTTTAATATATTGGATAGTGTTGTTTTTCCACTTCCACATTTTCCATCAATCGCTAGGAGTATTTCTTTTTTTGTGTCAATTCGTTCAAATAAATTTTGTATATTCATGGGCAAAGTATATCATAGTTTTTGCGATAGATAAAAGTTATATCCACTTGTATGAATTTGGTATTATACCATATGTTTTTGTTTTGATAGACTATGTGTATGGAGGAAAACTTATGCTAAATATTAAATATGATATTGTGGGATCTTTTTTAAGACCACAGGAAATTAAAGATGCACGTGCACAATATAATGAAAGAAAAATATCTTATGCGCAATTAAGAGATGTAGAAGATGTGCAAATTTCAAAGTTAGTTCAAAAAGAAGTAGAACATGGATTGAAATTTGTGAGTGATGGAGAATATCGTCGACGCTGGTGGCATTTGGACTGGTTAAAAGAATTGGATGGATTTAATACAAAACACTTTGATAAAGTGATTAATGGGGTTAATAATCACATTGAACTTGGGTTTGTTGAAGGAAAAATTTCATATAATCCAAATACTGAACATAAAGAAATGTATGCTTGGGATTTTTTGCAAAAGGAAGCAAGCAAATATGATGGGGTTCAGGCTAAAAAATGTATTTCTGGGCCAAATATGATTTTGATTGACCATTATTTGCAGATGGGAATCAAAGATACTGCTTATTATGGAAACAATATTGATTTAGTGATTGAGGATATTGGAAAAGCGTACCAAGACGCGATTTTGGATTTCTATCATCATGGATGTCGCTATCTTCAAATTGATGATACTTCATGGACATATATGATTGATGATCAATTTGTAAAAAAAGTAGAAGGACTAGGATATACAAAAGAACAAGTGTTGGAATGGTTTGTTCGTGTGAGTACAAAGGCATTAGAAAATCATCCAAAAGATATGCAGATTGCAACGCATTTCTGTAAAGGTAATTTCAAGGGGAATCCATTGTTCCATGGCTATTATGATACGATTGCTAAATCGGTCGCATCAATTCCTTATGATGGTTATTTTGTAGAATATGATGATGCACGCTCGGGCTCTTTTGACCCTTGGAAAATATTAAATGGAACAAATAAGACATTTGTGGTTGGTTTGATTAGTACAAAGAATCCAAAATTGGAAATACATGATGAAATTAAAAAACGTTATGAAGAGGCAAAATCCATTGTAGGAGAGAATATAGCTTTATCCCCTCAATGTGGATTTGCCTCTGTGGAAGAAGGAAACTGTATTGATGAGCAAACACAATGGAAAAAGATTGATTTATTAGTATCTTGTGAAGACTTTATATAATAAAAATAGGGTATCTATTGATTAGATATCCTATTTTCCATAATATGTTTTTAAAAAAGAAGTTTTAAATTCTTCGAATGTACCGTTTTCAATCGCATTCCTTATATTTTCTGTTAAGCGAATGATAAAACGAAGATTATGCATACTAGCAAGATTGAAGTAGATTTCTCTTTCTTTAGGATCTTGTGATTTTAATAGGGCACGCAACTGTTTAAGTGTATAGCCTGCTTGACAAGTAGGACAATCGCAACCTTGCTCAATAATTTCATCACTTTCAGTTGCTTTTTTGATACTGATATGTCCATGGCTTGTATAAAGCCTTCCATGTCTTGCCTCTCTAGTTGGAGCAACACAATCAAAGGTGTCCGCTCCATTTTCAGCACCAATCAAAATGTCATCCGGATGAGATAAACCAAGAAGGTGGCGGGGCTTATTTTCTGGAAGTTCTTCATTGCACCATTTTAGAATGTCGCCTAGTGTTTCTTTTAAGAAAGCACCACCAAGTCCGTATCCATCAAATTCCATTTGCGCAAATTTTTTACATGTGGATCTTCTTAAATCTTCCCAACGTCCACCTTGAATAACTCCGTAAAGGGATTGCCTATAGCCTAAATCATCACGATGTCTATGATGTTCTTCTAAACTTCTTTTGGCCCAGCGCTCGGTTCTTGCCAAAGCTTCAACGTTGTATTCATAAGAGTCTGCAAGAGAGGTTAATTCGTCATAGGCCATATGAATATCAGCGCCGATACGACATTGTATTTGCATACTTTCTTCTGGACCTATGAAGTCTTCTTGACCTGTAAAAGGATCTGTGAAATGCACTCCATCTTCTGTGACGTGGGCAAGTCGTTCTTCTTTTTCAGCGTTACGAACACCGTCTTCTCGTTTCATACTGACAACTTTTCCACATCCAGAACCTAAAGACATTACTTGGAATCCTCCAGAATCGGTTAAGGTTGGACCGTTCCATCCAGACCATGCAGATAAGCCCCCATTTTTTGCGATATCTTCACTTTTATTTCGTAAATGATATCCATTTGATAACATGGCTTGCGCATTAATCTTTTTTAGTTTTTCCATAGAAATATAGCGAACTTGTCCATGTGTTCCTACACACATGAAAGCAGGCGTCTTGATATCGCCATGAGGTGTATGTATAATTCCTGCTCTTCCGAGTTGTCCTGGAATTCTTTTTGTGATCTCAAAATAAAAACGATTGTTATTTTTGTAATTTTCCATAAAGCACTCCTAACTTGATAATTGTATCATATTTTATGGTATTTTTTTTAGATTGAATTTATAATAGATATTGGTGATAAAATTGAAAACAATTTGGATAGCAACGAGCAATGCACATAAAGTAGAAGAGTTTCAAACAATGTTGAAGGATTGTGAAGTAAAATGTTTAAAAAATTTAGATCATAGTCTTACAATTATTGAAGATGGAAAAACTTTTGAAGAAAATGCACTTATAAAAGCTAGAGCATTATATAAAGAAATTGGCCAACCAGTTATTAGTGATGATTCAGGATTAGAAGTAGATGCCTTAGATAAAATGCCAGGCGTTTATTCTGCGCGCTTTCTAGGTGAAGATACAAGTTATGATATTAAAAATCAATATATTATTGATCATGTTGAAGGTAAAACTCGCAGTGCTCGTTATGTATGTGTAATCGCATATATTGATGAAGAGGGCAATGAAAAAGTATATCGTGGCGAATGTGAAGGCGAAATCAATGATTGTTTACTTGGAGAAAATGGTTTTGGATATGACCCTATCTTCTATTATCCTCCATTTAAAACAACTTTAGCTAATGTGAGTGAAGAAAAGAAAAATACAGTTTCGCATAGAGGTGTTGCGTTAGAAAAATTCTTGAAAGATTGGAGTAAATAAATATGTTGCATGTTGTATTATATGAACCTGAAATTCCAGGAAATACAGGTAATATTATTCGTACCTGTATGGCGACAGGTTCTCGTTTACATTTAATTGAACCTTTAGGTTTTTCTTTAGATGAAAAACATTTAAAACGTTCAGGTATGGATTATATTCAAAAAGCGGATATTCATATTCATAAAGATTGGAATGCTTTTTTGAAAGAAAATCCAAGTGAACATTATTATTTTATGACTCGTTATGGAAAAAAAGCACCTAGTGAATTTGATTTCACAAAGGAAAAAGGGGATATCTATCTTGTCCTTGGAAAAGAGAGTACAGGTGTGGATAAAAAGATATTGAAAGATCATTTAGATACTTGTATGCGTCTTCCTATGGTTGCCAATGCGAGAAGTTTAAATTTATCCAATTGTGCAGCCATCATTGTTTATGAGGTTTTACGACAATTGGATTATCCAGGATTATCTTGTCATGAAGAATTAAAAGGGGAGGATTGGCTTGAAAATCTTAAAGTGGATTGATGAAAATTTTTTGGATTCGTTTGATAAACGAGTCTTTCTTTTTATGTGTTTGGTGGGTTTTTATTGGTTGTGGCAGGCTATATGGCAAATTTTATTGTTTTTTAATCTATATCAGCTTTCTGATTATTCATCCTTATTTGCTCTTTATTCGAATTTAGATACGTATTCATCAAGCGTTTTAGTACGCATGATTTATAAAATTATCTCAGGTTCGTTTAATTTTTTTAATTGTATTAATTTTATAGACATTTTTTGTATTTTTGGGTATATCCTTTTAATTAAAAAATGGAAAATTAGTACGATTACATTAGGACTTAAATGGCTCTGGCTAGGTATCTGTTTATTTATTGGGTTACAGTCAAATAGTTTAAATATGGTTATTTTTCTACTAAAAATGCTAGGTGTAGGTTCCATTTTATTTGAACTTGGATTTATGATTACTATTTTATATAGCATAGTGAATGAGCTGTTTTTATTGAATAAAAGTGTTCTTGAATCGTGAACAAAATGAACAAAAATCAAAATATGTGTATTTTTTTACAAATTCACATATTTTACCATAATTCGAATAAATCCGCTTTATATAAAGTGGATAATATGTTTTGCGTTTAAAATATATTTAAAAAGTCCCGGCAAAAATCGTCTCAAAATTTGCGACACTTTTTTAAATATGTTAGGCTAAACGTGTTGTAACGAAGAGGTGATATGATGAATTTTATCGAAAAACACAGTAAAATTTTAGCCGTAAGCCTATGTTTACTAACTACTGGACCTATTGTTTCGACAATGTATGCCAAAGAGGTTCAGCCAGGTTGGCATGGTGAAGGCGCAGATCGTTATTATGTTTTGGAATCGAATCGTCAGACAGCTACTGGTTTAACAAAAATCGATAACGAAATTTACTATTTTAATGGTCAAGGTGAGATGCAATTTGGATGGCAAACTGTATCTGACAATACTTACTATTTCCAAAAGGATGGAACTGCAGCTACCGGTACAACAGTAATTGCAGGAAGTGAGTACAATTTCCAAAAAGAAGGTAAATTACTTCAAGGTTGGAGTAAAGATGGAAAATCTTTCTATGACGAAAAAGGTAATAAGACTTCTAGTAACTGGGTTGAATTAGATGGTTCAAAATACTATTTTGACGCAGATGGAAATTGTGTTAAAGGTTGGACAGAAATCGATGGCCAAAAGTACTATTTTGGTGAAGATGGAAAAATGGCTGTAGGTCAATTTGAAATCGATGGTCAAACTTACTATACAGGTGAGGATGGCATCTTCCGTACGGGATGGCAAGAAATCGATGGTAAGAAATTGTATTATTCAGACCAAGGTGAAGTTGTTAAGAACACGATTCAAGAAATCGATGGAACAAAATATGCTTTTGATGAAAATGGTGATTTGATCACAAATACAGAAAAGGATGGATATTCAATCGATGAAAATGGTGTTGCCACAGAAGTAGAACCTACAACAACTACGACTGAGGAAACAACAACGGTTGTAGAGCAACAAGCTACTACTCCTGTTGAGACAACGACTCAACAAGAACAAGCTTCGACTCAACAACAAACGCAAACACAAACGCAAACGCAAACACAAACAGTTGTGACTCCTAGCGTTAGTTCTTCAGCAATCGCATCAGCTGCCATTGCTCAAGTAGGGGTAACACAAGATTGTACACGACTTGTATCCAATTCTTTGGCAGCTGTAGGAATTAGTTTCCACGGATGGCCTGAAGATTATTTAAGCTTAGGTACATTGACATCAAGTCCTGTTGTTGGTGACATTATTGTTTATTCAGGACATGTTGCGATTTATATCGGAAATGGGCAAGCTGTTCATGGTGGTTGGTTAGGATCACAAACAGTAATTTCTTCTGTTTCATGTTCTAATGCTTTAATTGGTTATGTACATATTGGCTAGAGTTATCTAGCCTTTTTTTTATGATTGTTGTAGAATAAGACTAATGTTTGGAGGTTTCTATGCGTTATATTGAAACACAAAAATTTAGTGATGTTTATGTATCTTGTAAAACATTAATGCCTTTTAATAAACAAAATATTACGGCATTAAACGTTCTTATTTATATGATGAAAGCCAAAACCGAAGATATGGATTCAAAACAGAAATTGGCTTCTTGTTTAAATCGAGCTTATGGAACTAAGGTTTTTTATGGATTAACAACATATGGTGATTTAATTAATATAGATATTCGTTTTCGCTTTATTAGACCGGATTGGATTGAAAATAAAAATTACACAATAAATCTTATTTATATTATGGATCAAGTCTTGTTCCATACTGTCTTGGATGAAGATAATTTTAATGAGGCTGTATACCTATTAAAAAATAGATTATTATCCATTCAAGATGATCCGGCTAGTCTTTCTTGTTTGAAAGCTTTTGAAATGACGAATTCAAAACATTCAATTTCAATTCCTGTACAGGGTAGCTTAGATGATCTTAAAAGCTTGACCTTAAAAGACGTAGTTCATGTTTATTCTTTATATATGGAATTAGCAAAACACTTTTATGTGTGTGGGCTTTTAAATGATACTTTATATGATTATTTAAATGGCTTGGATTTTCACTCTTCATTATTAAACCAAAGAACAATGCTTACGGTGGATGAAATGTCATATAAGGTATGGTCAAAAAATATTGCGCAAACTTGTATTTCACAAGTTTATACAACTTCAGTCGATATTGTGTCAGAAGATTATTATCCGTTGTGTGTTATGAATAGTATATTGGGTCAGTCTCAAAAGAGTTTACTATTTGATGAGATTCGAGAAAAGAATAGCTTGTGTTATTCTATTTATTCGAGTCTAATTCGCTTTGATGGGGCTTTATTGATTCATACGGGCACACAAAAAGAAAATGTAGATAAGGTTAATTCACTTATTGAAAAACAAATCCATCGATTAAGTAATATGAATTATGATGATGAATATCTTGAAATTAGCAAAAAAGGATTTAAAGATTCTATTGTGCAAGGTCTTGATCAACCTTCTTCCTTGATTGCACAGGCTTTTTTAGATGATTTGTTGCATCGAAATCTTTCGGCTGAAGATCGAATTGAAAAAATGATGGCAGTAACAAAGGAAGATATCGCAAGGGTCGCTTCTAGATTGAATTTAGCTTCTTGTGCAATTATCAAGGAGGCGTAGAATGGGATGAATTATAATTTAAATATAAAAGAAAAAACGTTAGAAAATGGTTTGCATGTGATTTTAGTGCATAAACCAGATTATCATAAATCATTATTTTTGGTTGGCGCTGGATGTGGTGGTTTTGATATTGCCCAAGAATATAAGGGGAACAAAATACTTCATAAGAGTGGAATTGCACATTATTTAGAGCATCAAATGTTTTATTTGAATGGTCAAGAGGTAAGCGATCAATTTGCGAATTTACAATGTCAATCGAATGCTTATACATCTTATACGGAAACAGCTTTTTATTTTTCAACGACAGCACCTGTGCGTAAGCCTTTAAAATTATTGTTGGATTTTGTTGAAAATCTAGATATAACGGATCAAACTATTGAGAAAGAGCGAGGCATTATTTTAAGTGAGTATGATATGTATCAGCAGTCTCCAGAACAAAGATTGTTTAAAGAAACACTAATTTCTTTGTTTCATAATCATCCTATGAAGATTGATGTGTTAGGTACCAAAGATGATATCTCAACTATGACATATGAGGATTTGACTTCTTTCTATAAGATGAATTATGATCCAAGCTGTTTATGTTTGGTTGGAATAACGGGACAGGATACAGATGATGTCTTGGATTGGATCGTACAGTGCCAAAAGGATGTAAAATCGAGCATAGATTCGAAGGTGAAACGTTTTTTTCCAAATGAAGATTTGAGTGTTTCAAGACCTTATTTTGAGTCACATATGGATATTCATCAACCGTTTGTATGTATTGGATACAAGGTGAAGCCAGAAAGCGATTTGAATGTGGCTTTGAAAAAGGATTTTGCGGTGAATATGTGGCTAGATTCAATTATGGGACCTTTGAATAGAAATTACCAAAAATATTTGGATGAAAGGATTTTTACTCAATTTGTGGGGGCTGAAGCAGATTTTAGCTTGGATCATGGGTATATATTATTTTATGCACAAACAAATCGTATCGATGATTTTATTGCCTTGGTAGAATCTATGGTTTCAAATGTTGAGCTTGAAGAAGAAGCTTTTTCTTCTTTGCATGCGCAGGCAATTGCTAATAATTTGCGTGGATTAGATCATTTTGATGGTTTGGCGAATGATTTATTAAGATCTTATTTTGAAGGATATTCTTATTTGGATTATTTGGATATGCTTCAAGGAATGGATTTTGAAAGCACGAAATTGCATCTTTTAGGTTTGGATTTTTCGAATCGTTGTGTTGTAAAAATTTTACCAAATGAGCCTATTTCATCTAAATCATAAAAAAAGAGAGTATTTACATATAAAATAAATGTCTAATTAATAAAATAAACGAGCAATTACATATGGATGGCTCGTTTGTTTATTTTTATTAATATAAATAGAATATGGGTAAAGGAGAGTGATGATAAATGGTGATAATTTTAAACGGAGGATAAAGTAAAAAATGAATGTATTTAGCGTAGCCGGTAAAATCAAGTGTCTACCTATTTTAAAAGAAACGCCTACTGGATTAAAGACTTGTGATTTGTATTTGAGTGTACAAAGAAATTTTCCAAATTCGGAAGGGAAATATGAAAATGATGAAATTTGTATCGAGGTTTGGAGAGGTCTTGCGCAATCTGTTTCTGATACTTGTAAGGTTGGTGATTGGATTGCCTTGAGTGGGCGTATTGCTTCACGAACATATACGAAGGAAGATCGTACTTACTTAAACTATAGCTTTATTGCTGAACGTATGGATTTCATTCGTAATTAAAATTTAACACATCCACACAAAGAAAAAAGATGGACCAAAATCCATCTTTTCTTATGTCTAGACTAACGGTTGTAGTATTCTACTACTAATAATTCGTTGATTTCTTGAGCCTGGAACAATTCTTTACGTTCTGGGTAACGAACATAAGTTCCTTTTTTCTTATCTTTATCAACTTCTACAAAGTCTACAGTTGCCGTTGCAGCTTCTAAAGCTTCGTTGATTACGCTTAAGTTTTTAGCGCGTT
This sequence comes from bacterium, assembly GCA_963631155.1. Classification (GTDB taxonomy): domain Bacteria; phylum Bacillota_I; class Bacilli_A; order Erysipelotrichales; family Erysipelotrichaceae; genus Holdemanella. Next base: position 16,802 of record CAVGPK010000006.1, read on the forward strand.
CACGAATTTCAACAACTTGACCTGGTTTTAATTGATAACTAGGAATATCAACTTTTTTACCATCTACTAATACGTGTCCGTGGTTTACTAACTGACGGCTAGCACGACGAGTACGTGCAAATCCCATACGATAAACGATATTGTCTAAACGTGATTCTAACATTACTAAGAAGTTTTCACCTGTAGCACCTGCTTTTTTGCTGGCTTTTACATAAGTGTTGTAGAATTGTTTTTCACTTAATTGGTAAGTGTGACGAATACGTTGTTTTTCTTGTAATTGTACACCGTAGTTTGTTAATTTTGGACGACGTCCATTTCCGTGTTGACCTGGAGCATAGTTACGACGTGTTAATTCTTCACCTGTTTCTAATACAGAAAAGCCTAAACGACGTGACTTCTTCCAAACACTTGAAGTGTTTCTTGACATAATTTTTTCCTCCTATTGTTTTATATCATTCATAAAACAATAACAGTACAAATCTTCAAAGGTTGTGTTGCGAATGACACTTTCCGCTATCAGCTTTTAGCTTACTCATATCGCCTAGGGCTGCAACGCATTGCCTTTAACTTTGTATGCTGCTATCAATTTATGCTTATGTATCATATCAAAGAGTTAGAATAAAATCAAGAAAAGAGTGCACAAAATGTATAAGTTTTGATATAATGGATGTGGTTTGCAAGGAGGTACCATTATGGATACGGTTATGAGTTTTTTTCAATCGATATACGCAATTGTAAGTGGACGTTTGTCAGTGACGGCAATCATCTATATTTGCATAGCCATTCTAGTACTTATACTAATTTGGATCATTTCGCGTATGATTAAACGTAGAAAAGCCTCAAAAAGACTTTCGGATTTAGAGATTGAAATGAATGAAATTCGTAATAATTCCTTGGCCTATAAATTTAATAAGGCAAGTGCATTCGCAAGAGTGAATGATGACATCATGGATAAGGTGAAAAATCTTTCTCCTAAATATGATAGTTGTCAAGATAACTTGAACGGGTGTGAAAACCTATTTAATGAAGCAGATGATTTCGTAAATCGACATCGTGTACGTAAAGCTATGCGTGCGATGGATGATTTAGAAACGATGATGGATCAAACTAAAGAAAGAATTCGTATTGTTACGCAATCTTTGGATCATATTTTAGCTCGTGAAACAGAGGTTCGTGAAAGTGCAAATGCTTTAAAAGAGCGTTTCCGTAATGTGAAGACAGTGTATCAAGATAATCGTTCTTCTTTCTACAATTCAGTTGAATATGTGGATGGTCGAATTGAAGAGATTGAAAATGAATTCTCTAATTTTGAAGAATGGATGTTTGCTTCGGAATTTAATAAGGCAAAGGAAGAACAAGAAAAAATTTCTAAAATGGTGGATGAGATTAGTTCTCAAATTGCAGCCTTCCCTGGACTTTATGAAAAAGCTAAAAATGTATTGCCTCGTGCAATGAATGAGGTTCGTTTGCATGTTAAGGAATTACAAGAAAATGAAATTGATTTATCTTACTTAAAACCAGAAGAAAAATTAACGGCGATTCAAAATGCATTGTCTTCATCCGTGGATTCATTGGATGCAGGGGATGTTGAAAAAGCTCAGGCTGACTTAGATGTGATTGGTGATCATATCTTAGCATTACAAGATGATGTCACAAATGAAAAACAGGCTTATGAAGAAATTCATGTAAGCTTGCAATCAAATTTAGAGCTTGTGGATATTATTGATCAAGAACTTCAAGAAATAATGACATTATATGCCAACATTAAAGATCGCTTTGGATTAGAAGATTGGACACATCGTTTTTCTTTGGCTCAAATTCAAATTGAGGATTTAAGAAAACGTCGTGATGAGATTCAAAAAGAATTGAAACAAAACCAAAAGCCAAGTGTAGATGTTGTGCATGGATATCGTAAATTCTCAAGTGAAGTGAATGAATTCCATGATCAAGTGAAAGATATGAAGCAAATGCTTGTGGGAGCAAGTAGTGATGAGTCTCGTGCAAAGAAACAATTGACGAAACTTCAATTGATTTTGAATGAGGTCCGTTTAAATACTGTAACCAGAAATTTACCGAGCATTTCTTCTCAGTTTGCGACAGATTTAAAAGAAGGCGAGAAATTGATTCAGCGTGTACGCGTTGTTTTAGATCATTCTCCATTAGATGTTCAAACATTAAATGCAGATTTGCAAGATGCCATTGATTTTGTATATAAATTATACAATAACGCAAATAACTTAGTTGGTGTTGCGGTCATGGTTGAAAATGCCATTGTATTTGGTAATCGTTTCCGTAGCACGCATGCAGCTATGGATTCAGATTTAACTCGTGCAGAGTTATGCTTCCAAAATGGAGAGTATACTCGAGCACTTAAGATTGCGATTCAAGCAATCGAAAACATGCACCCAGGAATTTATGAAAAGCTTGTTGCGAAAAAAGATCCTGCTGTCATGAATCAGGTGCAATAATGATTTATTTTGATAATGCTTCGACAACCTCTGTTCGTACAGAGGTTCGTCGTGTTTATGGGCAATTAGTTGAAACTTGTTATGGTAACCCAGATAGTTTGCATGCGCTGGGAAGACAGGCAAGTTCATTGATGGAAAAAAGTAGAAATAACATTGCGAGCATGTTACATGTACAGCCAAGTGAAATTATTTTTACTTCTGCTGCAAGTGAGTCCAATTCTCTAGCCATTGTTGGATATGCTTTAGCGAATCGTCATCGAGGATGTCATGTGCTCACAAGTAATGTAGAACATTCGAGTGTTCGTCATTCCATGGAATTTCTAAAGACACAAGGCTTTGAAGTAGAATTTCTTCCAATTAATGAAGAGGGAATTGTTACTGAAGAATGTTTGCGTCAGCATATGCGTAAGGATACGATATTAGTTTCTTTAATGCATGTTAATAATGAGATGGGTGCTATTAATCCAATTGAAAAGTTAGAACCAATCGTGCATTCGAATCCAACTTGTGTTTTTCATGTGGATTGTGTACAAAGCTTTTCAAAAATTGCTGTTCCTTTTGATATTTTAGATATGGTAACAATCTCAGCTCATAAAATTCATGGACTTAAAGGAAGTGCAATTTTAGTGAAAAAAAAGAAGATTCAACTTGTACCTCTTATTCATGGAGGCCAGCAAGAACAAGGACTTCGTGGAGGTACAGAAAATGCACCATGCAATATTGTACTTTCAAAAACCATTCGTAGGGCTTTAGAAGAAATGAAAGATGCGTATGTTCATGTTTCTGGGTTGAATACTTTTTTAAGGGAAGAACTTTCAAAGATTGAAGGTGCAAATGTTCATTCACCAAAGGATGCTTTGCCTTATATTTTAAATATTTCTTTTGATCAAGTGACAAGTGAAGTGTTATTAAATGCTTTGGATCAAAAAGGAATTTGTGTTTCGGCGAAAAGTACTTGTTCTTCACAAAATACTAATGCGAGTGAAGTTTTATTGGCGATGAATAAATCGGAATTTGATGCGACCCATGGAATTCGTTTGTCGTTTTCAAATGAGAATACTATAGAAGAAGCTGAATATTTTATTCAGTCATGTAAGGAGATTATAAGAGACTATGGCCTACCGTTATAATCATATTTTAATTCGTTATGGAGAATTAAGTTTAAAAGGAAAAAACAGAAATAATTTTATCAAACAATTGTATGATAATGTAAGAAAGGCTTTAAAAGCATTTCCAACTTTAGAGTTTGAGAAACAACATGATCGCATGTATATTTATCTTCATGAAGAGAATGCAGAGCAGGTCAGTGATATTTTATCTAAAGTCTTTGGGATTTCATCTTTTTCTTTGGCAATTAAAGTGGAACCGGATATGGATCAGATTGTGGAAGCTTGTTTTGAATCGTTAGATTTGACGAGTCCAAAAACATTTAAGGTTGCGGCAAGAAGAAGCGATAAAACTTTCCCTGTTATTTCAGATCAAATTAATCGTATGGTTGCGACTCGTATCTTGAAAAATAGTGATTGGAAAGTGAATGTAAAGAATCCAGATGTAAAGATTGTTGTTGAGGTACATCGTGATGCAGCTTACATTATGACAGATCGTAAGCCTGGTGCTGGAGGCTATCCTGTTGGTGTTGGTGGTAAAGCCATGGTTCTTTTGAGCGGAGGTATTGACTCACCGGTTGCTTGTTATTTGATGATGAAGCGTGGTGTTCATATTGAATGTATTCATTATGCTTCTCCTCCATATACATCTCAAAATGCACAAGAAAAAGTGATGGAACTTGCTCGTTTAGTTTCTGGGTATCAGGGAGATATCTTAGTTCATGTAGTTCCATTCACAAATCTTCAGTTGGCAATTTATCAAAACGCGGATGAAAGTTATGCGATTACTTTGATGCGTCGTATGATGATGCGTATAGCTGAAGGTTTGGCAAAGAAACGTCATGCCCAAGCCATTGCGACAGGAGAATCGATTGGACAAGTGGCAAGTCAAACTTTAGATAGTATGCTTGCGATCAATGATGTAACGAATATGCCAATTATTCGTCCGGTTGTTTGTATGGATAAAGTTGAAATTATTGATTTATCAAAGAAAATTGGCACTTATGAAACGAGTATTCTTCCTTTTGAGGATTGTTGTACAATTTTCACACCGAAAAATCCAACAACGAAGCCTCGTGTGGATAAGTGTGAAAAATTTGAAGCTAAATGGGACTTTGATAAGATGGTGCAAGAATGTATTGATCAAACAGAAGATGTTTGGGTTCATCCTGTTAAGGTTGATGAAGAGATTTCGATGGATGTTGAGAATTCAATACCATTATCAGAAGAAGATTTATTTTAAATCTTCTTTTTTTTATATGGTATAATGATTTCATGTTAATTTGTCCAATTTGTCATGAAAAATTAATAAAAGAAAATCGTACTTATCATTGCGTTAATCAGCATTCCTTTGATTGTGCAAAGCAGGGTTATGTAAATTTGTCTCGTAAACAAACAAAGAATCATGGAGATAATGCTTTGATGGTCAAGGCTCGTAGTGAATTTTTAAAGAAGGATTATTATGATTTTATGCGTCGATTTGTTGAAACAAAATTGAGTGGAAATTCTTTTGTGGATGCAGGCTGTGGTCAAGGCTATTATACAAGTGTTTTTGGAAAACATTTTGTTGAGAGTTATGGTATTGATTTGAGTAAGGATGCGATTTTGTATGCTTCTAGGCAAGATAAACATACGCAATATGTAGTAGACAGTTTATTTTCAATGCCTTTTGAAGATGAAAGTATTGATTGTGTCACGAGTGTATTTGTTCCATTAGGTCAGAATGAGATTTTTCGCATATTAAAACCATCCGGAACATGGATCGTGGTAGGTCCAGGACCTAGGCATGTATGGGAATTAAAAGAGATTTTGTATGAAACTCCTTATGAGAATAAGATGCCTAAATTAATAGATGGCTACAAGGCCATAAGTCAGGATATTATTTCACAAAAGAGCATGGTAGAGGATGTGTGGTCTTTATTAGAGATGACACCCTATCGTTATAAGACGAGCTATGATGCTTTAGAAAGAGTAAAACAATTAGAAAGGTTAGAGGTTACCTTTGAGTTCGTGGTAACTGTTTATGGGAAATATGAAAACAACAATTAAAAAATGGGGAATTAATGGAGAAGGGATTGCGTATCATGAAAAGAAACCGGTTTTTATTGAGAATGCGATTCCAGAAGAAGTCATTGAGTTTGATGTAAAAAAAGATGAAAAGACATATTTGGTAGGTGAATTGACTCGTTTGGTTGAGCCAAGCTCAAAAAGAAGATATCCTTTATGTTCGATTTGGAAAGAGTGTGGGGGATGTGCTTTGATGCATGTGAAATATCCGGCTCAATGTAAGATGAAGGAAGAAGTTTTAAAGGAAGCCTTAATTAAGTATGCTGAATATAAAGGCAGAATGTTTCCGATTATGAAAAATCCAGAGCCACTTGCGTATCGTAATTCTTGTAAACTTCCTTTTGGAGAAGAGTATGGTCAATTGTATACGGGGATGTATGAGCGTGATTCGAATCATTTTCAAAAGGTAGAGCGTTGTTTTGTGCATTCAAAATTGTTGGAGTCAACAAGACAAGAGGTTGTTAAGATTTTAAATGAGCATCATTGTAAAGTGTATGATTCTAAGACAAGATTGGGCTTTAGAAATTTGGTCATGAAAGAATTTAATGAGAAAATTCAAATTATTCTTGTGACAGGTAAAGATGAATTGAGTGAAGATTTAATTTCAGAATTGTCTTCTTTAGATTGTGTTTGTTCTTTGTGGCAAAGCAAAAAGACGGATACGACAAGAGAGTTATTTGGAGAAATGCTTCATCTTTGGGGTGAAGAGAAGATGACTTTGCGGATGAAAGATTTACAATTATCTTTACTTCCTCGTTCGTTTTTTCAATTGAACACGAAACAGGCAGAGAATTTATATGAACATGTTGCTCGCTGGATGCCTAGATGTCATACGATTGTAGAGGCTTATAGTGGGATTGGTGCAATCAGTTTGTTTTTAAAGAATAAGGGGAAAGAGATTATTGGGATTGAATCAATTCAGGATGCGGTTGATAATGCGAATGAAAACGCAAAAATAAATAATGCCAATAATGTGTCTTTTATTTGCGAGGATGCAGGAAGTGCCTTGAGTCGTATTGTCAAAGAAAAGAGAGTGGATGCTCTTGTGGTGGATCCTCCAAGAAGTGGTTTGGATGAAGTGATGAAGGAGACGATTCTAGCTTCTAAAATCAAAACGGTTATTTATGTTTCTTGTAATCCAGCAACATTGGCTAAGGATTTAAAAGTACTTCAGAAAGAATATTCTATTTTAAAGATTCAACCTTTTGATATGTTTAGTCAAACGCCTCATGTAGAAACGGCTGTGTTGTTGCAGAAAAAGGAAAAACGCTCCTTTAAACCTAGAGATAGAAGACATTCGAATTATCGTAATCAAAAATCATATTCGTATGAAAAATCTAGAGGGATGAAAAAAGATAAATTAGAAATTAAGAGTAGATAACCTGAAATTTGGTTATCTATTTTTTATTGTCTTGATTTTCTTTACCGTTGAAATTTTTGCATGATATACTTGGTTTAATCGATTGAACGAAAGAGAGAATATTATAATGGATATATTAGAAATTATGAAAGAAAGACATAGTGTAAGACAATATAAGGATCAGCCTATAGAATCTTTTAAAAGAGAAGAAATTAATGCTTTTATAAAGGAAATTAATTCCGAAAGCAAACTGTTTGTACAGGCTTTTTATGATGAACCAAAATGTTTTAATTCTTTTATGGCTCATTATGGGAAGTTTGAGAATGTAAAGAATTATATTGCGATTGTCGGAAATAAGAACGATCAGGAAAAAGCAGGATATTATGGTGAAAAGATTGTACTTAAATGTCAAAAACTTGGTCTTAATACTTGTTGGGTAGCAATGACGCATGGTAAATCAAAAGCAGAAATAAAAAAAGGACAAAAATTACTAATTATTATTTCTCTTGGATATGGAAAAACACAAGGAGTTTTACACAAAAGCAAGAGTGAAACAGAACTTGGAAAGGCGGACCAGAATACAGAATGGTTTAATAGGGGTATGGAAGCAGTAAGTCTTGCTCCGACGGCGATGAATCAGCAGAAGTTTCTTTTTGAACTGAAAAATGGAAAAGTTACCGCAAAAAATCTTGGGGGATTCTATTCTAAGATAGATCTTGGAATTGCTAAATATCACTTTGAAGCAGTAACTGGGCATGAAGTAAAGTGATATATACAAGATTGCTAAGATATGTTCATGTCCTCAGATGATGGAAATGAAGTGGGGTTTGGAGGATAAAATGAATAGAAAATATACTTGGTCGTTTTTGTGGCATCAGAGATATTGATGCATTAACACAAGAAAATTTGTTTTCAAAATATAAGATGAATCAAGTAGATGTAGCCGTGTTGTTTGGTGGAAGTATACTTGCTGGTGGAGATGAATTTGCCAAAGCAATACAGAATGATATAGCTAAAAAATATATTATTGTAAGTGGTGCTGGACATACAATTCAAACATTTCGAGAAAGAGGCCATCAAGAATGCCCGAAGATAGAAACAGCGGATTTAACAGAAACAGAAATATTTCAAAACTATCTTCAGATTGTGCATGGGTGTAAAGCTGATTATTTGGAAATAACATAACATATCTTTTAGTTTTAGTGTAAAAGTATACTTGTGATTCAGGATGCTTCTATGCAAAGACGTATGAATGCGGTTTTAAAAAAATTAGACCAGATTTGACCATTATAAATTATGCGGCTTATGCTGCTTATGTGGAATATGTGAATAATGAATTGATTTATGATACAGAAATTCATGGCATGTGGGATATAGATCGATATGTAAATTTATTGATGGGAGAAATTCCACGTTTAACCGATGATACAAATGAAGTAAAGATCGCATTTGAAGAATTGAAGAGTGTATATAAGGTAAGAAAAGCCAATCCATTATATGCATCAAAGTGATTTGATGGTGGTTCGAACTATTATTTTTTTTGTAGCTCAGGAATAAGGTTGGAATAATATGCAGCTTTTCCAGATAAGACATCTTCGTAAAAGCTTTGTTTCCAATCGATGTAGGCAACAGCATCTTGTAATTCTTTAATGAATTGAACTAATTTTTCTTTCTTCTTATCTAAGATGATTTGTCTTTTGGGAATCGAAGATTCACCTTCAAGACAAAGGCGTAAATAGTCTTTCATTTCTGCAATACTCATGCCACAACTTTTAAGACAATTTAAGCTTTGAATCCATTTGATATCATGATCATCGAAAATTCGATAATTTCGATGATCCCTTTTTACATTTGGGACAAGTCCTTCATTACAATAAAATTTTAATGTTTCATATCTCATATTTGTCAATCGACAAGCTTCTTTCATTGAATACATAAAAACCTCCAAAAAAGTTATTGACCGGTAGTAACTACCGACTGATACCATGATACTACAAATACAGTAGGAGGTACAAATATGGAGTATGTTACTTTAAGTAATGGCGTAAAAATGCCACAACTTGGCTATGGAGTTTATCAAGTGACAAAGGAAGAAAGTGAACGTTGTGTGTTAGATGCACTTTCAGTAGGGTATCGAAGTATTGATACGGCACAAAGCTATTTTAATGAAGAAGAAGTTGGTAGGGCTATTGAGAAATCAGGGGTTGATCGAAAAGAAATTTTTTTGACATCAAAAGTATGGATTGAACATTATGGATATGAAGAATGTAAAAAATCCGTATTAGAATCATTAAGAAAATTGCGTACAGACTATATTGATTTAATGCTTTTACATCAACCCTATGGAGATACATATGGAGCTTGGCGTGCCTTGGAGGATCTTTATGAAGAAGGAAAAATACGTGCTATAGGAATTTCTAATCATTATGCAGATCGTATGGTAGAGTTTGCAAATTTTGTGAAAATTAAGCCAATGATCAATCAGATGGAAATCCATCCATTAAACCAACAAAAAGAATTAAAGAAATGGGCTGATAAATATGACATTCAATTAGAAGCGTGGGCTCCATTTGGAGAAGGAAGAAATGGACTTTTTGAAAACGAAATTTTAAAGGAAATTGGTCAAAAATATGGCAAAACCACAGCACAAGTCATGCTTCGTTGGCAACTTCAAAGAGGAATTGTTGTGATTCCAAAATCTGTACATAAGGAGCGTATGATAGAGAATTTGAGTGTATTCGATTTCGAATTGACTCAAACGGATATGGAGCAGATTTCAAAAATGGATACGAAAATGAGTGCTTTCTTTTCTCATCAAGATCCAACGATGGTTGAATGGTTTGCGAAAATGGTGGAAGAGCGTAAAAAGAATGAAGATTGTACAAAGGAAAATAAAAATTGGTGATTTTTCTTTTAATAATTTTTAAGTGAGTTCCATGATTATAGCTATTTCGCTATAATAGAAATGGGAGGACAAAACAAATGAAAATTTCGATACCCTATGAAAATGAACAAGTATTTCAACATTTTGGTCATACGCAACAATTTAAAATGTATGAAATAGAAAATCAAAAAATAGTAAAATCATATTACGTTAATTCTATTGGACAAGGACATGGTGCCCTAAGTCAATTTTTAATGAAAAATAAAATAGATGTTGTGATTTGTGGCGGTATTGGTAGTGGAGCAATACACGCTTTAAATGAATTTGAAATTAAAGTATATGGTGGAGTTATTGGAAATTGCGATGAAGTAATTCAAAATTATTTATCAGGCAATTTGGTTTACAATTCTAACATTCAGTGTTCTTGTCATAAATAATTTAATATACAAAATATAGATATATTATATTAAATATATTCATTTTATGACTTATATTTTGAGTGCTATATTAATATTACTATGCAGGAAGGTGCTTGAAATTGAGGAATACAAAAGATTTTACAAAAGGAAATTTATCTCCTTATTTAGTGAGTTTGGCGGTCCCGTTGATGGTAGGGAATATATTACAAGAATTCTATAATACAATTGATGCTTTTGTGGTAGGACGATTTGCAGGAAAAGAAGAATTTGCAGCCATTGGAATAGCGGGAACGGCCATGAATTTGTTTTTATTTGCGTTGGTAGGATGTTGTAACGGTTTCTCTATTCTTTTTGCTCAAGCATATGGGCAAAAAAACATGGAGGAACTCAGAAGACGTCATTTCAGCGCTCTGATTGCGGGCTTGGGATGTGCCCTATTTCTTATGCTTATAGGGCTTCTTTGTATGAATCCATTATTAACATTGTTACAAACTCCAACCAATTTACATGGTTATGTATCTTCTTATCTTTTTTGGATATTTTTAAGTTTACCTGCTTCCTTTTTCTATAACTTATTCGCATCTTTACTTAGATCATCCGGGGATACGAAGGCCTCTTTATTTGTGCTTATTGTTTCTGTTGTTATAAATTTAGTATTAGATATTGTTTTAGTTGGAAAAAGTCGCATGGGAATAGAAGGGGCATCTATGGCCACTGCAGCTACACAGACGCTTTCTGCTATTCTGTGTTTTATCTATTTATATAAAACACACTATGAAATGGTACTACATAAAAAAGATTGTGTTCGCAATTTGAGTTATATTCTCAAACTATTAAAAACCGGCTTAATTACAAGTCTTCATCAAAGTAGTTTATACCTAGGTAAATTACTTGTTCAGGGAACTGTGAATACTGGGGGTACAGACGTAATTGCGGCTTATACAGCAGCAACTCGTATTGAAGGATTTGCGAACTCCATTGGAAGTAGCGGATCTGCTTCAACATCAATTTTGACAGCACAAAATTATGGGGCTGGAAAACAGGAGCGCGTGAAGAAAACGTTTCGGTGTTCACTTGCATGGCTTGCAGGCAGTGGCTTGGTAGCAGCATTTACCATGTTTGTTTTTGCATCACAAACTATAACTATCATGCTAGGAAGTAATAGTGGCATATCGTATGAAGAAGGTATACGTTATCTTCGTTTAGTTTCTGTTTTTTATCTTTTCTGTTATACGGGAAATACATTTACTGGTTACTATAATGGGATAGGAAAAGTTATTATACCTTTTATTGGTGCTACAAGCCATATTCTGATTCGTGTACTACTTTCATGGGTATTATTTCCTATAATGGGATTAAGTTCTGTCGCATTAGCAACAGGAATTGGTTGGATGCTTGCAAATGTTTTCTGGAGTATAGTCTATAGATGTTTAAAAAAAATAAGATAAATTTTCCCCAGAATATGTAGGTTCTGGGGGTTTTTAATTAATAAATTATCGCATCGTTTGCGGTAAAGTTATCTAATGAATTTTCTTTGACCTGAATACAAATAAAGGAAATTCCTTCATTTTCTGCGGCGAAGAATTGTCTTTTTGCATTAGGTGAAATGCGTAACCAATCTCCTTGTTTTAATGCAATTTCTTCATCATCAATAATAACCTTTCCTTTACCTGAGAGAATTCCATAAATTTCTTCATTTTGTTTATGAGCATGCACAAATGGAATATTGGCTTGTGCAGGAAGAGTATTGATACTGATTTCAGCTCCTGTTAATTGAAGAACTTCATGAAGCTCTGCTCTAGGCCCTTCTGTAATACTTGTTTTTGTGTAATTTGTCATTTCTTTGTATCCTCCATTCGTTTGACAATGAAAGCATATAACTTTACACATATAAATGCTAGTACGCACTTTTTTATAACTATACATACAAAAATGAATATGTTAAAATCAATACATGAAGACTAAAGATGAATTACCAGTATGTCCAGTTGCTACGGCTGTGGCATTGATTGGTGGAAAATGGAAATTATTAATTATTCGAAATCTAAGAATACGTCCTTGGCGTTTTAATGAACTTCAAAGAGATTTGGAAGGCATTTCTCAAAAGGTTTTGACCGATAGCTTACGTCAAATGATCGATGATGGTTTGGCATATCGTAAGGATTATCATCAAAATCCACCTAAGGTAGAATATGGATTAACGGATTTGGGAATGAATATGTTACCAATTATTGATGCTTTGGCAGATTTTGGGAATTACTATAAAGCTATTGTCGATTAATTTCATTCGTCTATGTTAAAATGGTTATATATAGGATAACGGATGAGGATGAATATTGTGAGACTAGATGGAGAAATGGATAAAACTATAATATTAGAGCTTAAAGATGATCCAAATGTTGGAGTTGTTGGAGGGTATTGTGAAGAAGGCTTTCCTATTTATTATGTGAATGAGAAAATGGCTCATATGTGTGGGTATGAGAATATCGATGATTTTCTTGATGGAATCCATGGCTTCGTTTCAAATACGATTCATCCTGATGATATGACTCATGTTTTATCAGATTTGAACAATGGAAATTTTTATGAGGGCATGATTTATAAAACAACATATCGAATGGCTAAAAAAGATGGAACTTGGTTTTGGACGATAGATCAAGGAAAAGTCACTCGAGCAAAGGATGGAAGACTTGCGATTATTAGTATATGTAAAGATATGAGTGATTTTATTGATGCATATGATGAGCTTCATAATCAATCTCTTTTATCGAAATCCACCTTAGAAAACATGCCAGGAGGATATCATCAATGTTCTATGGAAGATGGCTATCCGTTTTTATATGTCAGTAATCGTTTTTTAGAAATATTTGGATGGACAAGAGAAGAATTATATACCGAATTTGAGAATAAATTTGTCAATATGTTACATCCAGATGATCGAATTCTTACTAAAGATTATGTGCATCGGATCGAACAAATTGCTCATACGAATAAAGTGGCAGATGAAATATATCGTTTACGTGGAAAAAATGGGTACATTTGGGTAAGCGATGCAACAACTATTGTCCAAGTCGGAAATCAAAGCTTTTATCATGGAACTTTAACCGATATTAGTGAATTTGTTCAAAATAAAGAAAAGCGAGAAGCAGAGCTTGAACAAATGAATGCCTACCTTGAAGGAATGGAAAGTGTGATTTCAGCCGCAGATATGGGGGTATGGCATATAGAAATGATAGAGGATAAACCTCCAAGATTACTTGGAAATAAAAGAATGCTAGAGCTTCTTGGTGTATATGGAAAAGATATGTCAGAAGAAGAAATTTATGATTTCTGGTTTTTAAATATTAAAGAAGATGCGGTAGAATCAGTTTTACAATCGGTTGAAGAAATGAAACAAGGGAAAATCAGTGAAAATACATATCTTTGGAATCATCCGTTTTTAGGACAGCGATTTGTACGTTGTGGAGGAACATCTCGAAAAGTAGAGGGTGGATATATACTAGGTGGTTATCATTATGATGTGGATGATATGATTCGCGAACAGAATCGCCAACAAGAAGTATTAAATCAAACTCTTATTGCAGAAAGACAACATGCACAAGTTATTTCGAGCTTATCAAAAATATACACTACAATTTTATTAGCAAACATCAATACACACGCATATGAAGTTATAAATAGCGTTCCTTTAATGGGAATGGTAGCTGGGCAAAAAGGAAAATTTGATGATGTAAAAGAATCTGTTTTAAATGCTTTTATTGCCAATGATATGCAAGATGAAATGCGTGTTTTTCTAGATATAGATTCTTTGAAAGCTCGTTTAAAAAATACAAACACAATTGTGGCTGAATACCGAAACCCACAAGGTAGATGGTTTCAAGCTCGCTTTATTGTCAAAAATCGAAATACAAATGGAGATGTAGAAGAAGTACTTTATGTTGCTCGTGATTTCTCAAAAGAAAAGAATCAAGAATTCATACAACAAGAAAGATTGAATGCTCTATCTATCGATTATACAGCGGTATTCTCATGTGATTTAATGAAGGATACAATGGAACCACTAAAAATTAAAGAAAAGAGTCATTTCTATCATAATAAAAAACATACTTCTACCTTTTCAGATTGGATTCATTTTTCTTACGAGAACATTATTGATAAGACAAGTATCGATAATTATTTAGAAATTTTTGATAAGGATTATTTGATATCCTATTTATCTGAAAATAAAATATTGATTGCTAGACATAAAGTTAAACCAAACCCAGCAGGAAATGCTTATTTTGAAGTAAGAATTGTGCCATATTATCAGGATGAAAAGAGTTTCCAAGTTGTATGGGCTTTTCGCCCTATTGATGAAATTATCGAAAATGAGAAAAAAACACAAGATCAATTAAAACAACTTTTAAATGCAGCCAATCAATCGAATAAGGCAAAAACGACATTTTTAAATAGTATGTCACACGACATTCGTACACCGATGAATGCGATTTTAGGCTTTACAGCGCTTGCCCAAACTCACTTAGATGATAAGGAAATTCTTCAAGATTATTTATCTAAAATCAATACCTCAAGTACGCATTTATTGAGTTTGATAAACGATATATTAGACATGTCTAGAATTGAGAGTGGTAGTGTTAAATTGGATGAAAAATCCGTTCACATTCCAGATTTACTTCATGATTTGAAAGTAATGATTCAAGGCTTAATTCAGTCTAAAAATCAAAATCTGTATATCGATACACAAGATGTTTTACATGAAGATGTAATCACAGATAAATTAAGATTAAACCAAGTCTTAATTAATATTGTTGGTAATGCGATAAAATTCAGTCCAATTGGTGGAGATGTTATCATTTGTTTACGAGAAAAACCAAGTAAGAATAAAGATTTTATTACATTAGAATTTTCAGTAAAAGATAATGGAATTGGAATTTCAAAGGAATTTATGGGTCACATTTTTGACACTTTTACTAGAGAACAATCTTCAACTGTTAGTGGTATTCAAGGAACGGGTTTAGGACTTGCGATTACACGAAACATTGTTGAAGATATGATGCATGGAAAAATTGAAGTCGAAAGTGAAGTGGGAAAAGGTTCTAAATTTACGGTAACGATTGAAGTTAAAATATCAGAAGAAAAAACTACTTATTATCAACCAGTCAAGGAATTGATAGGTTCAAGAGTTTTGGTTGTGGATGATGATATTCACACATGTCGCAATGTTTGTAAGATGTTAAGAGAAATTCAAATGAGACCCGAATGGACTATTTCTGGAAAAGAGGCTATCTTACGTGCTCAAGATGCACAAGAATTACAGGATGAATATAAAGTATATATCATCGATTATGCGATGCCTGATATGAATGGAATAGAAACCATTCGACAAATTCGAAAAGTCATTAAAAATGATATTCAAATTATCGTATTAACAGCCTATGATTGGACGCCATTTGAAAAAGAAGCCAGACAAGCTGGTGTGACGGCATT
Source organism: bacterium (assembly GCA_963631155.1). Classification (GTDB taxonomy): domain Bacteria; phylum Bacillota_I; class Bacilli_A; order Erysipelotrichales; family Erysipelotrichaceae; genus Holdemanella. Next base: position 32,593 of record CAVGPK010000006.1, read on the forward strand.
CGTTTCAAAACCGATTTTCATGTCGGAATTAAGAAATATTTTGACAAATTCTTCCTCTATGAATAAAAATGAGAAGGTTGAAAATCAAAAACATGATTATAGTGGTATCCATACTTTATTGGTAGAAGATAATGAATTAAACCAAGAAATCGCAACGGCGCTTTTAGAAGAAATGAATGTCAAAGTAGATTGTGTAAATGATGGAATTGAAGCTGTAGAAGCAATTCATAAAGCCGTTGCCAATACGTATGATGTTATTTTTATGGATATTCAAATGCCAAGAATGGATGGTTATACGGCAACACGAGAAATTCGTACCTTACCAGATAATCAAAAGGCCAATATTCCTATTATTGCACTTACGGCTAATGCCTTTGATGACGATAAGAAAAAAGCAATCGAAACAGGAATGAATGGGCATATTGTAAAGCCAATCCGCATAGAAGAGATTGCAAAAGTGCTAGACTCATTGTTTGAGAAAAAATAGGGAATCGAGTAGAATGATACTGAGTTAAACAAACTCCATTTGGAGTTTGTTTTTTACAGAAAGGATGGTCATATGAATCGATCGCAACGAATTTTATCTTTTCTCCTCATTCTATTTTTGTTTGGGATTACACTTCATCAAATGAGCAACAAAATAACATCTATCGATTCAAATCCTGAAACAAGTGCTACATCGAAGATACAACGAGTATCCGATTATAATTATTCACCAACGGATTTAGCACTTGAAAATTTAGATGCCTATTCTGAAGAAAAGATTGTATATAAAAATCATATCTATGTTGTATTGGTAAATTCAAAAGATACATCGAAAACGATTACTTTGTTGTCGAATCAGCAGGATGCATCCTATGATAAGGCTATCCATCATTTGTCAAAATACTTTAAGAAACAAGGCAAGAAAGTGTATATAAAAGAATGTTCCCAAATAATGTTGTTATCGATAGGGCATACAGGAAAATTTCAATATTTTCTATTAAGTGAGGTAAAGGTTAAATGAGAAAAATAAATATGATCCTTGCACATTTTATTATGATTCTATTACTTGTACATGCGTTTATGGGTTGTTTATTGATGCTTGGATTTAGTTCAATCACTCTAAAGCCTTTATCTTATTTATTGTTGAGCGTTGTATTCCTCCATGCTTTGTTGAGTACTTTATCTAGTGTTTCATCTATTCAAATTGGACTTAAAAGTGGACGATGGTATTTTAAGGAAAATGCACCGTTTTGGATTAAAAGAATAACAGGAATTTTGATTTTGATTCTTGTTTGTTTTCATATTTCAGCCTATACAACTATTGTGGATGGACGTTTTTTTCTGAAAGAATTTACTTTTATTAAATGGATCTCTCAATTTTCTTTAGCCTTAGTCCTTTTTGTTCATGTGTTTGTAAGTATAAAATCAATGCTTATCGCAAAGGGAGAAATTGATTTTAAAGAAAAAAGAATGGATTGGCTTCTTGTGATATCGATCTTTTTTGTTTTTGTGGTTGTTTCTATCGTTTTTTATTATATTCAATGGCAGGTGTAGTGTATGAAAGATAAAGTGATTATTGTCGGAGCTGGAGCTGCAGGATTAAGCGCAGCCATAGAGTTAGCTAAAAATGATAAAAGTTGCATATTGATTAGTGATATGCCTAGTCAAAGAGCACAATCTATCATGGCTCAAGGAGGAATAAATGCTGCTTATTATACAGATCTAGATTCTTATCAACTTCATGCCTTGGAAACCTATGAAGCAGGTAGAAAAATAGCGAATTATAAAGCCATTGAAAATATGTGTAAGAGTGCACCAGATTTTATAGATGATTTATATCGTTGGGGCATGTCATTTTCTTTAAATGAAGAAGGGAATTTAGCTGTTCGCGCTTTTGGTGGACAATCGAAAAAAAGAACATTCTATGCTTCAAGTAGTACAGGAAGACAATTGATGCACACCTTAATTGATCAAGTCAGAAAGTATGAGACAATAGGTTATGTTGAAAGATGGTCAAACACAAATTTTGTACGATTACTAGTACAAGACAATGTGGCGTATGGATGTGAAGTGTACCATCAAAATACAAATTTAAATCAAAAAATCTATGGCCCAGTAATTGTTGCAAGTGGTGGTTTAAATGGTTTGTTTAATAATGCGACAGGATCACTCCAAAATACAGGATGTGTGAGTGCGGACTTATTTAGAAAAGGTGTTTATTTTTCAAATTTAGAATTCATTCAGTATCATCCTACGACAGTAAGTTTACATGGTAAGAATATGTTAATTACAGAAGCGGCTCGTGGTGAGGGCGGAAGACTTTATGTGATGAAAGATGGAAAACGTTATTATTTTATGGAAGAAAAATATCCAGATAAAGGAAATTTAATGCCTAGAGATGTAGTGGCTAAAGAAGAATATTTTTATCTTTCAAAAGGAATGCCTGTGTATTTGGATGTTTCTTGTTTGGACAAAGATATTTTAGAAAATAAATTGGGTGGACTTGTCGAAGATTGTAAAGATTTCATTCATATCGATCCTTCAAAAGAGGCTATTACTGTGGAACCAGGCATTCATTATTTTATGGGTGGCATATGGGTTGATATATCGCATAGAACATCTATGAAAAATCTATATGCAGCTGGTGAATGTGCATGCCAATATCATGGTGCCAATCGTTTGGGTGGCAATTCTTTATTAGGAGCAATATATGGTGCTAGAGTAGCAGCAAAAGCTTGTATGGAGGATGAGTATGAGTACAAGTGTATTGAAGATAATGAAAACAGTGCTAGTGAAGATATTGATTCTATTTTAAAAATGAGAAAAATCTTAGAAAAAGGAATGGGCATGAATCGAAATGAGACTCTATTAAAAGAATGTCTAAAAGAAATGACGATTCTTTATGACGAAACAAAATATAATCGTGTTCTACTTGCTCAGGCAATGTTGATGTGTGCATTAGAAAGAAAAGAGAGTCGAGGATGTCATGTTCGTGGAGATTATCCAAATGAGTCACAATTCTTTCAAAAACAGACGATTGTATATTATAAAGATGGAAAGATGAATGTTAAATTTGTAAAGGTGGGTGAAGAAAATGAAGATTGAAATTCAAATTCAAAGACAAGATTCAGCTTCTTTTCAAATGTATATTCAAACATTTTTATATGATGGAGATGGATGTATCAGCGTGGCCAATTGGCTAAGAGAATTGAATCAAACACAAACAAAGTCAAATCCTATTGCATGGCAATGTGGTTGTATGGAAAAAAAGTGTGGAGCTTGTGCAATGTTGATAAATGGATATCCTAGACTTGCGTGTAGTTCAATTTTGAAAGATGTTGAAAAACGCGGAAAAATTAAACTTGAACCTTTCCATAAATTTCCTTTAGTTAAAGATTTGATTGTGGATCGTAGTGCGATGTTTGATGCCTTAAAGGAAATGAAAATTTGGCTGGTAGAAAAGAAGTATGTACAGAATGACTTGGCTTTACAAGCTAGTGTTGGTGAATGCTTGGCGTGTGGGTGTTGTTTGGAGGTTTGTCCAAATTTTATGAGTCAAAAAAATTTTGTGGGAGCTTATGCGATGTTGCAAGCGTTTAAGTCAATAGAACAAAATGAGAATGAAATAGATATTAAAAATGCTTATGCCAAACAATTTTTTGATTACTGTGGTCAATCATTCTCGTGCAAAAATGTATGTCCTAAAAAGCTTTCATTGGATGAAATTCAAGCTCGAGTGAATAGTAAATTATAAAAAATCCAACTAGTCTAGTTGGATTTTGTCTTTTTCAGTGATTTCTCTTTGTACTTTGCATGGATTTCCTAACGCAACAACATTGCTTGGAATATCTTTTGTGACAACACTTTTTGCTCCAATAACAGTATTGTCTCCAATACTTACTCCTGGAAGAATGGTGACATCTGCTCCAATCCAGCAATTATTTCCTATTTTTATAGGTAATGCTTTTTCAATGCCCGCATTTCTTTGTTTGGGATCTAGCGCATGAATGGCTGTGTACATACCGCAATTGGGCCCTATAAAACAATGGTGTCCAATTGTGATGCCCCCTCCATCCATTAGGTAGGCATTATGATTGATGAAGGTACTTTTTCCAATGCTTGAATAACACCCGTAATCTACATAGAGTGGAGAGAGAATGGTACATTCTTCTTGTATATGAGGGAATAATTTTGTAAGCAATTCATTTTTCTTTTTGATGTCTTTTGGCCTTGTATGATTGAATTCGAAGCACAATTCTTCGGCTTCTAATCTTTTTTGGAGTAATTCTTGATCAAAATTGGCATCATACCATTTTCCTTGTAACATTTTTTCTTTTTCAGTCATGCTAGTATTATAATACAGTTATATAATGAATGCAAAGTGGAGGACTTATGAAAATAAAGAAGGTTGGACTATTAGGAGCTGGAGCTGTTGGCTCTTATATAATTTGGGGTTTATCAAAAAAACAAGATATTCAACTTGGACTAATTGCGCAAGGAGAACGGGCTGAACGCTTAAAAAAAGGAATTTTGATTAATGATACAAAGTATTATCCTGAAGTATGGCAATCTTGTGACGATTTAGATTTGTTAATTGTATGTTTAAAGTATGGCGCTTTAGAAGGGGCTTTGGATACCATTCAAGAGGTTGTTAATGAAAAGACAATTGTGATGTCTTTAATGAATGGTGTAGATAGTGAAGAAATCATCGCTAATCGAATTGGGCAAGAACACATTTTATATTCATTAATAAAAGTGGCATCTCATAAAGAGGGGGATGGATATTATTTTGATCCAGAAACAACAATTGGGATTGTGCTAGGTGGTAAAAATGAATATGTATCTGCAGTGAATGAATTGTTTAAATATACACCACTTCATTATCGAGTATCTGATTGCATTTTAGAGGAGATTTGGAGTAAATTTCGTTTAAATGTTTGTAACAATTTGCCACAAGCTATTCTAGGATGTGGCGTAGGCTGTTACCAAGATAGTAAGCATATGAAAGCGATACAAGATGGGTTGAGAAAAGAATTAGAAGCTATTGCCTTGGCTAAGGGAATTGATTTAAGTAAAGTAGATTCATCCAGTCTTCATGGTAGTGTGGTTAAAAAAAATGCTAGATATTCTACTTTACAAGATTTGGATGCTCATAGACATACAGAGATTGATATGTTTTCTTTGGCCTTAATGCGTATGGGAAAAGAATTAGGAGTACCTACTCCATATAATGAATATACGTATCATATGATTAAGGCTTTAGAAGAAAAGAATGATGGATTGTTTGATTATTCAAAGGATGATGGAAAAACAAGTGCAAAATAGCCTGAAGGGAAAGTGGTTTTAAAAAATGAAAATAAGATATGCGACAAGTAAAGATGTAGATGCTCTTTCATTTGTTGAAAATAATTGTTTTCCACAAGCAGAGGCAGCTACAAAAGAAGATTTTATTGAAAGAGTTAAATATTATGGAAATCATTTTTGGTTGATGTTTGAAGATGATTTACTTATTTCTTTTGTGGATGGATTTGTCACAGATAAAAAAGATTTAACAGATGAGATGTATGAGAAGGCCAATATGCATAATGAAAATGGTTCTTGGCAAATGATTTTTGGGGTAAATACGCTTACAAGTTATCGAAAACAAGGATATGCATCTAAGTTGATCGAATGTGTAATCAAAGATGCCAAAAAACAAGGAAGAAAAGGGCTTGTACTTACGTGTAAAGAATGCTTGATTCCATATTATTCTAAGTTTGGATTTATAAATGAGGGTATTTCTCAATCCGTACATGGCAATGTGGTTTGGTATCAAATGCGATTAACGTTTTAGGAATGTCCACCTTTTTGTTATAATAGGAAAGCTAAGGAGAGAAGTATGGATATAGAAATATTATTGTGGTATCAAAATTTTAGAAATGGGGCTGGTGCATTTTTGGCACCATACTTTAATTGGGTAACGGAGTTTTCGGTTAGCTTTTGGCCTTTGGCAATGATGTGTATCATTTATTGGGCTTTTGATCGAAAAGCAGGAAAAAGGTTGTTTGCTGGTTTTGGCTTAGGACTTTTAATGAATGGCTTGTTGAAACTTATTTTCTGTGTGTATCGGCCTTGGATTCGTGATGCGAGGATTGAGCCTTATGGAAATTCAAAAGTTGCAGCAACCGGTTATTCTTTTCCGAGTGGACATACAACATGGGCCACTTCGGTTTTGATAGGCGTTGGCTATTGGCTAAAAAAACAAAAAAAGAAAATACTATGTGTTTTATTATTTGTTCTTGCACTAAGTGTCATGATTTCAAGAAATTATTTGGGTGTACATACACCACAAGATGTCCTTGTTGGATTTATTGCCACCCTGTTGATGATGCTTTGTGCAAATTTTATCGAAAATTGGACAGACCAAGATACTAAAAGAGATAAAATTGTTCTAGTGACAGGTATTTTACTATGTATTGGTTTAGCTTTATTTTATGAATTTAAATCTTATCCTTTAGACTATTTATCAGATGGAAGCCTATTGGTAGATCCTAGTAAGATGAGAGCGGATTCTTTTCAAGGAATTGGCTTTATCAGTGCATATGTGATCTGTCGATATTTTGAAAGAAAATCTAGTTTTGATACGTCTGTAAATTGGAAAGATCGATTTATTATTGGAATCTTTTCTTTGATTCCATTATATTTTTGGATGGTCTACGCATTTCCAATGTTGAAAAGTATCAATTTATCAATAGGTACATTTATTTCTTATTTTGTTTGTGCAGTTTATGTATTTATAGTAGTTCCTTATTTTATGACAAAAAAACATTTGGCGTGAATGTATATCACGCCAAACTTTTTATTTATTTTTTCTTTTAAATTTTATATAGGTGATAAATCCTATAATAACAAGACCTGCTACAATATATGCGATCGTTGTTACATTTCCTTGACCAAAAATACTTGCGGTATTTGTGGAATCTTCATCGCCATAAACAACCGTGATTTCAATATTTTTTGAGATCGAATCACATGTAATTTTATTGTCTTCAATTGTAAATCCTTCAGGTACATCTTTGTATTCGATAAAAGTTTTACCTTCTACACTCGGTGCATCGATTTGTACAGATTCACCTTCGTTAAAAACATATTCTGTTTCTTCTTGCCAAGATCCATTTGAGTTTATTAGTTTCAATGTCACCTTATAGGATTGAGTTTGCACTTCTTCTGTTTCCTCTTGATTAGTTGCACTTTGATCAAGTGAGCTTGAAGCTTGTGCTGAAGTGGATGCATCTGGCTTTTGTGCATATAATATTTTTTCGTTATCATCATAACGCAAGGAATATTCATCGCTGTTATTGACATAATAGATTTTTGTCGCATTTGAATCTTGATTTTTAGCTATTTTATTATTTCCGTCTAGATAGAGTCCAATTCTTGAATTGGCATTCGGAGCAGAAAGAATGTAGGAATCAGATAAAGAATCGGATCCAAGTACTAAATCTATATTATTGTATGTATTATTGTTTTTGTTGTTTTCGATTAATATAGTACCTTCAAGTTTTATATCATTGACATTGCTGACTTCAACAGCTCCATTTGTATAGCGTGAACTTTCTTTTTTTATGGTATTTTCAAAGACAGATGAATCTTTTAAAGTGAAGTTATCGTTAGCAACATATATAGCGCTTGATTGATAGGCTTCATTATATTTGAAAGTACAATTGGAGACAGTAATATTTTCTTGGTTGATTCGTAAACCGCCTGAATTATCAGCTTTATTGGATCTGAACAGAATTTTATCAATAGTGCCTGAATTATCGGAAAAGACACAACGATTTGTGAAAACACCACCACCAGCGCTACCAGAATCATTTCCTGCGATAACACCTTCTCCTTGAGTGGATTTGATATCAAATAATGAATAGTTCAAATAAATACCACCGCCACAGTCTTCACTTGTATTAATTAGAATTTCTGAATTGTTATTCAAAGTAATATGTGTATATTTTGCATCCGAATATATACCACCACCATAATAATGTGCATAATTATATTCGATGTGTGAATGAGACATTGTGATTGTAGCATTTTCATCATTAATCGCAATACCGCCACCATTTCCATCGCTTTCTAGGGTAGAAGATTCATAATTTGCACTATTATGTTCAATGTTTGACCATGTCATATTAATGGTGCCATCATTATCATTAATATAAACGCCGCCTCCATCTTCAGCACACAAGTTGTAGCTGATTAGAGCGTTGTCCATGTTAAGTGTATCGTGGTCTCCATCCATGTATACACCGCCACCATCTCCATCTGAAAACCAACGATCTTTCGTTCTGTTTCCACTGATTGCGACTGAAGTTAAATTGAGGGTAGAGCCATGAAGCATATATATACCTCCACCTCCACCAGTGCTATAGCCACCTGTGATTAATCCACCAGAACGAATGGTTTTAGTAAATATATTGCCTTCGGATGAATAAGCGTTAACTTTAAAATCTGTGGTACCTTGTTTTCCACTTAGATTTAGTGTAGAGCCTTTGTTTAGCTTGATTACGTTTCCATCACTTTTTGAGCTGGTTAAATTTCTTGAAATTTTATGACCTTTCATTTCAATGGTTGCAGTTTTGTTATTGTCAAGCTCTAAACGAGAGGATAGATCCCAATCCGCCTGCATAATAATGCTTGTGCCATTATTTGCGGCGTTCCAGGCATCATCGATTGATGTATACTTTGTTTTTCCATCTTCACTTGTTGCATAAACCGTTTCTGCTTTTATAGGAATAGAAACTAAGCTTAAGGTAAGTGTAAAAGCAAGTAGAATTTTATTTATGTTTTTATTCATGAAATCACCATTTTCTTTTCCTATAGTATACAACTTTTGTCTAGAAAAAATGAAATATTCAACTAGATATTTTTTGGGTTTTACTGTAAAATTCTTCCCAAGAAGAAGGAGTTATAAGGAAGGATGTGTGGATATTGAAGCTTAGACGACAACTACATGAGAAAACGATTGAATCATGTCAAGCTGTTTTGCCTGTTTGTTTTATTGTGACTCTTTTAGCTATGAGCTTATCACCTTTGACAACGGAAATATTTGCGCTTTTTGTGATTGGTTCTATCCTCTTGGTATTAGGAATGGGACTATTCACCTTGGGTGCTGAAATGAGTATGACTGTGATGGGAGAGGCGGTTGGAAAGAAACTTGCTGAAACGAAAAATCTATTTTTTGTCTTATTTGTATGTTTTATTTTAGGATTTGTCGTAACCATTGCCGAACCAGATTTAACGGTGTTGGCTACACAAGTTCAATCTATTCCTAATATTGTACTTATAGTGACTGTAGGACTTGGTGTAGGAATGTTTTTGGTGATAGGCCAGATACGAAATTATAAATTATTAAAGCTTAGAAATTTATTGTTGATATTTTATACACTTATATTTATTGCCTGTATTTTTGTGGAAAAAGAATTTATTCCTGTTGCCTTTGATTCAGCTGGCGTTACAACAGGCCCCATAACTGTTCCATTTATTATGGCGTTTGGACTTGGTTTAACTCGCTTTCGAGAGGATGCCAATTCAAGTAGTGATTCATTTGGGCTGATTTCTCTATGTTCGATAGGACCAATTCTTGCGGTTTTAGTATTAAGTTTATTTTATTCTACATCTTCTATTTCTTTTTCGGATTCAGAGATTCTTTCTATTTCAAATATGCAAGATGTTGGAAAAGCATTTTTATCTAGCATACCGGTTTATTTTGAAGAGGTCTTCATTGCTTTTTTACCCATTGTATGTATTTTTATTATTTTTCAAATTTTTACAAAATGTTTTTCTAAGAAAACAATTGTGAAAATGGGGATTGGATTTATTTATACCTTTGTAGGCTTGGTCTTGTTTTTGACGGCTGCCAATATTGGCTTTATGGAAGCTGGAGAAAGGATTGGAGAAAGCTTGGCTTTTATGAATAAATTTTTATTGATTCCTATTGGTGGATTAATTGGTTACTTTATTGTTAAGGCTGAACCTGCTGTCATTTTATTGACGCATCAAGTAGAAGAAGTAAGTAACGGATCGATTTCTTCTAAATCCATTGAAAAAGCGTTAAGTATTGGTATTGCGGCTTCCATCGCATGCGCTATGATTCGTGTGATTACTGGCATTTCGATTTTATGGTTTTTAATTCCAGGCTATTGTTTTTCTATTCTTTTGTCAAGGTTTGTTCCATCGATTTATACGGGTATTGCCTTTGATTCCGGAGGAGTTGCTTCTGGACCTATGAGTGCTACTTTTTTACTTCCTTTTTCTATGGGTGCTTGTAGTGCATTAGGTGGAAATATGATGACGGATGCTTTTGGCGTAGTCGCAATGGTTGCCATGACACCATTGATCACAATTCAATGTATTGGTCTAATTGATGTATTGAAGACGCGTAAAAAGAGAAGAGTTGTTACTAATGATGAAATCATCTTCTTTGAGGAGGAATATTATGCATAAAACCAATTGCATCGTTTCCATTATTGAAAGAGATAAAGTGAATCGTGTTCTATCCGTGTATAAGGAAAATGGATGTTGTCCATTTTTAGAATTCTTGGCCAGAGGAACCGCAAGTAATGAAATGTTAGATTTATTGGGATTTTCCACAGATAAAAGAGCCATCGTATTATCATTGGCGGATGAAAAAACAAGCCAAAATTTTATAAGAGAATTAAAGACAAGAGAAAGAATTCAACTTCATACAAAGGGAATCGTATTTGTGTGTCCTATTAGTGCGATTTCAAGTGGTCTTTATTTCATGATGAGTGAATCTATACATCATAGTGAGTCGGAGGAAATAAGAGAAATGAATCATGATAGTTTAGTTTTAGTGAGTATCAATCAAGGTTACAGTAATGATGTAATTCATACAGCTCAAAAATATGGGGCTAAAGGAGGTACAGTATTTAAGGCAAATTGGAGAAATGATGAATGTCTGGAAAATGACTTTCATAAAGAAAAAGAAATCTTAGCCATTGTAACTACTATAGAAAAGAAAAAAGAATTGATTCAACACATACATCAAGAACATGGGCCTGATTCAAAAGCACAAGCATTAATTATTGCGGTTCCAGTTACAGATAAAGTTATTCTTTAACAATAACGTGAAAATAATAGATCATCATGAATATCGCAGTGAAAAGCCATGAGATTGGACACGATATAATGATGCCATATAGATTTTGACTATAGGGCGTTGCCAATATCCAAATGAGTCTTATAACACAAAGTCCAATAATATTAATTAGCATCGGAAAAATTACTTTTTCCATTCCACGCAAAGCACTTCCGGTTATTTCAAAAAAAGGCACAAGAGCATAATAAGGAGCAATGGCACGCAGAACTTCCATACCGTTTAGTATGACTTGTTCATTGTCTGTGAATAAATAGAATAATTTATGTGAAAATGCAATAAAGAAAATTGATAATATACCTGAAACCAAAATGTCAAGACCAAAGCATAATCGGATACCTTTTCTTGTCCTTTTTTTAAGGCCGGCTCCAATGTTTTGAGCTACAAATGTAGAAATGGAGACAGAAAAAGCTGTGGATATCATCCAAAAGATGGCATCTAATTTAGCGTAAGCGGTATTTCCTGAAACAGCCATAGTTCCTAGACGATTGACATAGATTGTCATAATAATTCCTGATAGAGAGTTCATAACACTTTGTAAAGCTGCTGGAAATCCGATCCATACTATTTTTTTTAATACATGTGTATGACATTTGATAAGTGGAATGTTTGGGAAAGTTTTCTTAATTCTATGTAAAGTAAGGATTGCACTTAAGGCTTGTGCACTTACTGTGGCAATCGCAACACCTGTAACGCCTAAAGGTAGAATCGTAACAAAGAAGATATCTAGAACAATATTAACGGCACAACAAATGATTAAGTAAATTAAAGGGTGCTTGCTGTCGGATAGAGCTCTTAAAATAGCGGATCCAATGTTATATAAAAATACGAAGAGGATTCCTAAAAAATAAATGTATAAATATTGTTTTGAATCATCAAAAACATTTTTAGGGGTATTTAACAGGAGTAATAATTTTGGAATGGCAATAAGTCCAAAAATGGTAAAGATAAAACTGCCTAGCAAAGCTAAGAATATTGAGGTTTGAATTGCTTGCTCTATTTTAGTTTTGTTTTTGGCTCCGAAAAAAGTTGATATGATAACTGTTACACCAGATGAAAGACCAACTAATAGACCAAGAACGAATTGAATCAAAATTCCGCTTGAACCTCCCACAGCTGCGATTGCGTTGGCTCCCACAAATTTTCCTAAAACAATTACATCAATGGTATTGTAGAGTTGTTGGAATAAAGTCCCTAATAGGATGGGAAAACAAAAGCGTATAAAATTTTTTAAGATAGATCCTTGAGTTAAATCAATGTCGTTTTTCATAGTGTTGCTTCCTTTCTTTTTATGGAATTACCTTATCAAGCTTAAAAAAATAAAAAAAGTACGCACTTTTTTGTTCCTGTTTTAATAATTGTGTTGCGTATCTATAAAAAAACACGCATAATGGGGACTAGATTGAAGGGAAGACAAAAATATGAGAAAAACAAAAATTATCTGTACACTTGGACCAGCTAGTGATTCAGAAGAAATGATTAAAGAATTGATGCTTGCAGGAATGAATTGTGCACGCTTTAATTTTTCACATGGAAGTCATGAAGAACATAAAGCACGTTTTGACAAAGTTATTGCGGCTAGAAGAGAGCTGGATTTACCCGTTGCGACTTTGTTAGATACAAAGGGACCAGAAATTCGTTTGCGTGATTTCGAAAATGGAAGTATTGAACTAAAAGAAGGTCAACATTTCACATTGACAACGAATGAAAATGTTGTAGGAAATGAAAATATTGTATCTGTTACTTTTAAAGAAATGACACATGATGTTATTGTGGGATCAACAATTTTAATTGATGATGGTTTAGTGGCTTTAAGTGTTGAGAGCATTGAAGGAGAAAATATTCATTGTATTGTAATGAATGGAGGAAAAATATCAAATAAAAAAGGTGTAAACATTCCTAACATTGATGTATCTATGCCATTTATTAGTGAAAAAGATCGTAGTGATATTATTTTTGGATGTGAATTGGGTTTTGAGTATTTAGCTGCATCATTCACACGTACAGCACAAGATATTTTAGATATTCGTGAAATCTTAGATGAACATGGTGGACATATGAAGATCATTGCGAAAATTGAAAGTATGCAAGGCGTCAAAAATGTTGATAGCATTCTTGATGTAGTCGATGGAATCATGGTGGCTCGTGGAGATTTGGGTGTAGAAGTTCCATTAGAAGATGTTCCTATTATTCAAAAGATGATTATTAAAAAGTGTATTAAGCGTGGAAAAATTTGTGTAACAGCAACTCAAATGCTCGATTCTATGATTCATAATCCTAGACCAACTCGTGCTGAAGCAACAGATGTTGCCAATGCGGTATATCAAGGAACAACAGCCATTATGCTTTCTGGAGAAACAGCTGCAGGTAAATATCCTTTACAAACTGTTCGTACAATGGCTCGTATAGCAGCTCGTACTGAAGAAGATGTGGATTATAAAGAGCAAATGCAAGAACGTATTGCGGTGAGCCAAACATCACAAACAAGAGCAATTTCTCATGCGGCTACTACATTAGCAAGTGATATTCACGCCAAGGCCTTGATTGTCGTAACTATGTCTGGCTATACTGGACGTCGTATTTCAAGTTATCATCCAACAATTCCAGTTATCGCTTGTACAGTTCGTGAATCTGTAGCTTGTCAAATGAATGTATTGTTTGGTGTACAACCTCTAATTATTCCTCAACAGGAAAAGGCAGAATTGTTGTTTACAGCAGCAATCAGTGCTGCCAAAAAAGCAGGCTATGTAGAAGCAGGGGATTCTGTGGTTCTAGCAGCAGGTGTTCCTCTTGGAATTTCTGGAAAAACAAATATGCTTCGTGTTATGGAAGTTGAATAAAATAGATTGCCTATCGAAAGATGGGCTTTTTTGTTGACAGTTGTGCATGTGAAATGAACAAAAATGTTCACAATGAAAAATTTACATAAAATGTAAGAAATAATGTAAGAAAAGGCTTGCGCTGTGAAAAAGATGTTGTTATAATCCCATCTTCGACAGTTGAATAGAACAAAAATGAGCGAAATGCCCTAGTTTAT
>CAVGPK010000007.1:0-45923 GCA_963631155.1 bacterium
TTAACTCGGTGCTAATAATTTAAAATTTTTGGGACATTTTCAATTTTGGTTGACAAGAAAAAAGATCCGAAATCAATCAGATCTTTTTGGGATTTATGTTATATATAAAATTGAGGATATTACATTTCACACCATTGACGGAATTTGGTATGAAATTAAATTATTCAGCGTATTGTAAAGCTTCTTTTCCTTGAGCTCCACTTGAAATACGAATGACATTAGCAACATCATAAACAAAGATTTTACCATCACCCATATTTCCTGTATATAAAGCCTTCTTAGCTGCTTCTACAACATCCTTAACAGGAACTTCACTAACAACAATTTCTACCTTTAATTTAGGTAATAATTCCATGTTGACTTTGGCTCCACGATAGTAGCTTGTTTGTCCTTTTTGAACACCACAACCACTAACTTTAGTAACAGTCATACCACCAATACCAATATTATTTAGCGCTGTTTTAATCTTATCGAATTTTTCAGGTTTAGTGATAATAACAACCTTAGAAATAGAACCATCACTATGAATAATTTTTGTAGGAACAGCATCATCTACATCGACAGCAGGAGATAAGCTTGATTCTTCCTGGAATTCAGGATAATCACCAGGAACATCTGCCTCTAAAGCAAATCCTGCATATGCACTTTCTAAGCCATGCTCTTCTTTATCAAGACCAACAATTTCTTCATGAGCAGTAACACGTAAACCAACTGTAGCTTTGATAACTTTGAATGTAATGAACATTGTAACTGCAGTCCATGCACCAATGGCTAATAAACCTAATAATTGAACTCCTAATAAATGGAAACCTCCACCATAGAATAATCCTTGTGCTTCAGGCATTGTATCTGTACCACAAGCAAATAAACCAACACAAATTGTTCCTAATACACCATTTCCAAAGTGTACAGCAACTGCACCAACTGGATCATCGACTTTCAATTTATAGTCTAACAACCAAACTACAAAACATACTACACATCCAGCTAAGATACCAATAATGAATGATCCAAATACATCCACTGCATCACATCCAGCTGTGATCGCAACCAAACCAGCAAGAGATCCATTTAAAGACATCGCAACATCTGGTTTTCCATATTTTACCCAAGTAATAATCATAACAGTACATGTGGCTACAGCTGGTGCAACAGTTGTAGTTGCGAAGATTGTTGCTAGCTGAAGGCCGTTTGTTGCAGCAGCACCATTAAATCCATACCATCCAAACCATAAAATGAAACAACCTAGAGCACCGATTGTTAAACTGTGACCCGGAATACCACGAGGATTTCCTTCTTTATCGTATTTTCCAATACGAGGTCCTAACATCCATGCACCAATTAACGCTGTCAAGCCACCAACATAATGAATTGCAGCACTACCTGCAAAATCATGGAATCCTATTTGAGATAGCCATCCACCACCCCAAACCCAATGGGCTTCAATAGGATATACTACTAAGCTAATCACAAAGCTATAAATACAATAAGAAATAAATTTAGTACGCTCTGCCATAGCACCTGAAACAATTGTTGCTGCTGTAGCACAGAATACTAAGTTAAATGTAAAGTAAGACCAATTTGTTCCAGAGAAATTCGTAAGTGGACTTTCACCCCATCCAATGAATCCTCCAACATCGCTTCCCATTAAGAAACTATAACCAATAATCAAAAAAGCTACCGTTCCTAAACAGAAATCCATTAAGTTTTTCATGATGATATTACCAGCATTCTTGGCTCTAGTGAATCCTGCTTCTACCATCGCAAATCCAGCCTGCATAAAGAATACAAATGCAGCACCGATAAGGTACCATATTCCAAATACCTCTGTTAATACTTTTGCCATATATTTTCCCTCCTTAACACAAAAGAAAAAGGCACTCATAGCTTGGAAAAAATTCCTTACTACAAGCACCTTTGCTTATGTATGTGTGTATTCTACAAGAAATGTAAGAATGTGTCAATAGTTTTCTGAAACTTTTTTATTTTTTTACATTTTCAAAAAAATATCAAAAAGTTATTTACAACTAACTGTTTTCTGTGTATACTGATGTCAGTTAGATGAAACTAACTATCAAAGGAGGATACGCATGAAATATGTATATGCAAGCCGTACTGGCAACGTCGAAGAAATCGTTAATAGCTTAGGCATTGAAGCCCAACGCATTGAAGACGGATCTGAATCTGTTAGTGAACCGTTTATTCTATTTACTTATACAGATGGATATGGAGATGTTCCAGCTGAAGTGGATAGCTTCTTAATGGCAAACGGTACTTTGATTCAAGGTGTTGTATGTTCAGGTGATACTGGATACGGAGATGCTTATTGTCAAGCAGCCGATAAAATCAGTGAAGACTACGGATGTGAAATTCTTTACAAAGTAGAAAATGCTGGTACACCAGAAGATATCGAAAACATCAAAACTGCTATTGGAGCATAAGCATTATGCCAAAACAACGTTTTGAACACTTATTGGCCAACTATTGTGCACCTACATTGAAACAATATAAATACGCCAATATGTTCCACATTCCAAAAGACGATGATTCTATTGTGACTTTTATTCGTCAATACAATGAAATGTTTAACTCAAAAGGGATTTTCTTTATCCTCATAGAACAAGCTGAAAAATACACAATTTATGTATACAATTCCAAACTTATAGACTATATTTCCTCAAATGCAGTTCAAGATTTTTTAAAATCCTATCATTACCCAAATACATTTGAACTGTGTTTAAAAGAACTCAAAAAAAGACTTAACACAAAAAACTTTCCTCATGAAATTGGAGTATTCTTAGGCTATCCCTTATACGACGTTAAAGGTTTTATTGAAAATAAACCATACTATCTTATTGGAGATTGGAAGGTATATAAAAACGTTGATTTCGCAAAAAAGCAATTTGCCCTATATAAGCAGGCAAAAGAAAATATGCTAGATCAAATCCAACATGGAATTGAACTCGCACAAATTATTTAAGGCATCCAAAAGGATGCCTTTATTTATTTAATTCTTCTAAAACCTTAACGACCATCTTTGTTTCTTTACAACAATATTCATACAAAGCTTGATTTTTACCCTGTAAAATTTCTACAAAATCTTTGCATTCGTAAACCATATGATTGCCTTGATCTACACCAAGATTTTCTCTATTGTCCTCTGCCTTTTTTCCAATTCGATCTTTTTGAGGACCATTAAAATGCACATGCTCTACAACACCATTACTAATTCCTGAAACAATCAATGTACCTTCATCACCTTGTAAATAAACCGTATTCGGACTTGAACTATCTTTGGCGCCTGTACACTCCACCAAAAAATCCTTATATTCTAGGATCACAATTCCACTTGTATCAATGCCATTATATCCAACATTTTTGAAATAATGAACTCTTAAAGGTTCACCAAACATACCTATCACAAAATGAAGGTTATACACATTAATATCCATTAAGGAACCACCATTAAAACTTGGATCAAACGCATTCGTTTGTTCATGATTTTTATATTTTAAATACCGAGAAGAATATTGTGAAAAATTACATTGAATCATTTTTAATTGTCCAACTCGACTCAAATTATCCTGCACAATCTTATAGTTTGGTACATGAATATTTGTGATGGCCTCTAAAATATAAACACCTTTTTTTTGTGCAAGATCATACAATTCTTCACACTCACTTAAATTAGGCACAAAAGGTTTTTCACACAAAACATGCTTTCCATGTTCTAATGCCAATTTCGATTGTGAATAATGTAAAGAATTTGGACTTGCGACATATACAATATCCACAAGTGGATCCTTTAACATTTCTTCCAGATTCCAATAATAAACATTAGCCCCATGCTTTTTAGCAAACGCTTTAGCTTTTTCTTCCGTCCTTGAATACACACAATACAATTCTAAGCCATCCACTACTTGTATGGTTTGAATCATTCGATCCACAATAAAACCAGATCCAATTGTTGCTACTTTCATGATTTTTCTCCTTTAGGCTTTCCCCAACTATTTTCTTTTTTCTTTTTTACAGGCTTTGACTTCCTAAAAATCTTAAAACAAACACCATCCTCTGTGTTTTCACCTTTCACATAATAATGATTGGCCTTACAAACCTTCGCAACAATAGATAAACCTAAACCGAAACGTCCACCTTCCCCTTTTTCATAAGGGTGGAACAAAGATTCAATACGATCTTCTGGCATTTTTGGTCCATCATTACTAATACATAATAAATCTTCACGGACTTCAATTTTTATATACGACTTCGCATAGCGGAATGCATTTTCCATAATATTTTCAATCGCAACACGCCAAGCCTCAATTAAACCATCAAAGAAAACCTCTTCTACATCTGTAATAATTTGAATTTCAGGACGAATCACAGCTGAGTTCAATACCACTTGCTCCACTACATCCTTCATATTTGTGACAACACCACTCGCATCACTTGCCACCAAATATTCAACACGATTCATATATAAAAGAGAATGCACCTTATTTTCAAGGCGTTGCGCATTATCTAAAATCACATCAACACTACTTTCAAGAGTGCCATATGGATAAATTCCATCTTTAATAGATTCCGCATACGATTTTATAGTCGCAATTGGTGTTTTTAAATCATGCGAAATATTATGAATCATATCTTCTTTTGCCTTATCTTGTTTCTTTAATTCATCATTCATCTTTACAATCGCATTGGCCATTTCACCAATTTCATCATTTCGATTTAAATGAAGTTCAACCTCTTTGCCATCTTTGATCTGTTCAATGTAATTACGAATAATATTTAATGGGTGAATAATAGAGAAAACCCAAACTAAAATAATTAAGAAAACAATCATAAACGCAAGAACAATGACGTATACAGTTGAATCAATTAAAGAATCTCGAAATTGCGTAGCATATGTATCATCCATAAAACTAGCTAAAATCGTATCCTCGTTACAATACATCAAACGATAATAATATGTGTTAGAACCAATCGAAGCCGTCCCCTGTAAAACGGACTGTGTATCCCTGTTCATCAATTGAGATTGTTCAAGCAATGCATCATATACCTTTTGATTCACAAATTGATTTTTCTGATTGGACAAAATCGTTATTTTTCCATTTTGAATAATACAATTCGTTTGAACCGTATCTAAAGCTAAATAAGAATATACATTTTCGCTATCATTTTTCTTATTTGACTCAATCATCTCAGCAATTGGTTCTTGTCGATTCATAATCATTTCATACATTTGACGATTGATTGTTCGATCAATATTATCCGAAACATAAATAAAGAAAAACACTAAGAAAAACACTAAAACCGTCGTTATGATTGTTAAAATCTGACGTGTCAATGACATCTTTTGAAAATAATAAGAAGGACTTTTCACAACGTTCACCTCACCCTATAGAAAAAGGGCATAAGCATATAGCCTATTACCCAAGTCGATATCCATATCCATAAATCGTATGAATATTTAAATTTGGTAATTTTTTTCTTAAACGTCTTAACGTATCATCTACGACACGATCACTACCAAAATAATTCTCATCCCAAACATTTTCTAAAATTTTATCTCTTGAAAACGCAATGCCTTTATTTTTAATAAACATCATCAATAAATCAAATTCTTTTGTCGTCAATTCAATTTCCACATTGTCCGCATAAATCTTTCTTTGTTCCTCATCCAATTCATACCCATCAATGCTGATTCGATTATTATCATCACGATATGCACGCTTAATAATATTATTTACACGAAGAACCAATTCCTTTGGACTAAAAGGCTTTGTGATATAATCATCGCAACCTTTTTCAAGACCAATAATACGATCAAATTCTTTATCTCGAGCCGACATAAAAATAACAGGTGTCTCAGGTCCTTGTAAACGAATTTCTTCAATTAAATCAAATCCTGATTTGTCATCTAGCATAATATCCAAAATCCACAAATGAACATCATCATCACCAACATGTGCACTTGCCTCTTCATATGTATAATACGAATGAACTTCATATCCTTCTTTTCTCAAATATTGGGCTACTAAATTATTAATATCTTTTTCATCTTCAACAATACTAATAACTCTTTTCATACTATCCCTTCTTTCTAAAAATTATTCTCTTCTAAAAATTTAACAACTTCATTCACATATTGAGCACATAACGCATCCGTCTTCGCCTCTACCATAACACGAATCAATGGTTCTGTGCCACTAGGACGAACTAAAATTCGACCTTCATCTCCTAATTTTTCAGCAACAGCATCAATAACAGCCTTTAAATTTTTATCATTTAAACATTCATTTTTATCTTTAACCGTAACGTTCTTTAACAATTGAGGATAAATAAACAATCCTTCACTCAGCTCCTGTAAAGATTTTCCCGTATTCTTCATGATTTCAAGAATCTTTAATGCCGTCAACAAGCCATCTCCAGTCACCGCATGCTCTAGGAAAATAACATGTCCGCTTTGTTCTCCGCCAAGCCAATAATTTTGTTTTTGCATTTCCTCAAAAACATATTTATCACCAACAGCCGTTTGTATATAATCAATCTTATTCGCATCTAAAGCTTTATACAATCCTAAATTAGCCATAACTGTCGTTACAACCATGTTCTTGTTTAAACGATTTTTAGCTTTCATATATTTTGAACAAATATACAAAATATAATCTCCGTCACAAAGTTGTCCATCTGAATTGACCATGATCAAACGATCTGCATCTCCATCAAAGGCAAGTCCAATATCATAATCCCCTTCAGCCATCATGCTCTGTAAAACTTCAGGATGTGTAGATCCACACTTATTGTTGATATTCACCCCATTTGGTGAGTTACTAATCGCTTCAACTATAGCTCCTAAAGAACTTAGTGTTTCAACAGCTGTACTTGTCGCAGATCCATTTGCTAAATCACACAAAATCTTCATGCCACTCAAATCCACTGGAACACATTCTTTTAACCAGCTCATATAAATTTCAAGGCCATCTTCCCATTCAAAATATTCACCAATACGCTCACCCGTTGTAAGCTCTAATTCAGTTAGCCCATCCATGTATTTTTCAACTTCAAGAAGCAATTCTTCTTCCATCTTCTCTCCGTTATGATTAAAACATTTGATTCCATTATCATAATATGGATTGTGACTAGCAGAAACCATGATTCCACAATCAAATCTTTCTTTACGAACCAAATAAGATACGGCTGGAGTTGGACAAACCCCTAATAAATAAACTTGTGCACCCATACTTGTTGCTCCTGCAGCCAAGCCAAGTTCAAACATATCTCCACTTAGTCGCGTATCTTTTCCAATCAAAATACGTGCATGTTTTTCTTTTCCATAATACCAACCTAAATATTGTCCAATACGAATAGACATATCTAAAGTTAATCCTTCATTTGCTCTACCACGAACGCCATCCGTTCCAAAATATTTTCCCATTATGAATCTTCCTCCTTTGAATTTGTTGAATCACTTGATTTAGACAATTCAACACTCGCATGCACAGTTTCTGGCGAAATCTCTACATTCACTTTATTCCCTTTCGCATCATATGCCACAATCGTTGCGTTACTTTCAAAATCCTCAATTTGTCCCGTACAATCAATTAATGCCTTAACAACACGAATTGAATTAATTTGATTCTGACTTGCGGTAATTTTTACTGTTTCTACATCTAATACTGGCGTTTCAAAATCTGTCACCTTTTGCCCAGATCCAACCAACAATTCAGATTGTAGTGTAAATGATTTCGTTACTTTTTTCGATAAGGTAACATCAATCGATGATGGATCCACAACTGCATCCACCTTATTCGGTAAATTTTTAACTGTTAAGTTTATAACTGTTTCCCCTTCCGAATATTTTTTTAAATCGGCAATCACTTGAATATTTCCTTTTGAACGAAAAGCTTGAATACTTGCAGCATCTCCCGTCAATGTCACATTTACAGAACTAGGAACTCCACTTACTTCATATTTTTCTGTATCTGCCAAAACTTCAACAGAAACATTCGTTAATTCTACTGTAGTTGCACTATCATTCAATAGTTTTACATTAATATCATCATAGTTTACGCCTACACAAATCATAATTGCCACTAACAAAGAAATAATAATCGAACCTTTTTTATTAAAGAGAATTCGATCAACTAATTTACTCAACTTTTGAAAAATGAAATGACCAAGCTTACTCAATCCTTCAAGCCAAAGAGAAGGGCCTCTTTTATTTGGTTGTTCCATGACCACTTACCCCCTTTTGCTCATACAAATTTACAATTTCAATCGGTTTCACACGATCATCCACATTTTGAGGCTTTTCCTGCTTTTTCGTTTTTCTTGTCATTTGTTTTGCCAAGTTATTTACTGGAGCTAAAATAGATGAATATGTCTCATCTGTTTTAGGAACAAGAACATTCATTAAATATCTGGCCAATCCTTCAGGTGGATATTGTGTCAATTGTCCATTGACCGCAACCGAAATATTTCCTGTTTCCTCACTAACAATAATCGTAATTGAATCTGTAATTTCACTAATTCCCACTGCCGCTCTGTGTCTAGCGCCATATTTACTCGGTAAATCTTTCGTTGTTGGTGGAAAATAAGCAGCAGCACACGCAATTTTATTTCCCTGAATAATGACAGCACCATCATGCATCGGTGTTCCATATTGGAAAATCGTACCCAATAATTCTGTTGAAACTTCTGAATCCATCACAATCCCTGTTCGAATAAAATCTGATAAAGACTGACTTCTTTGAATGGTAATCAAGGCCCCTGTTTTTGACTTTGACATAGCTGAACAAGCTTCTACCAATTCATTAATCATCTGTTGGAGTTGAGAAACAGACACGTCCATAGATAAAACATCTGTTGTCTTTCCAACTTTTTCAAGCATTCCACGAATTTCAGGTTGGAATACAACCAAAATAACTACAATTCCCCAATTCAAAAACATTTCAATCAAATAATTTAATGTATTCAATCCTAACCAAACTGCCAACACTTTCACAATGACAATGATTAATACACCCTTCACAATTTGTATTGTTCTTGAATTGTTTCGAACAATTCTTAATCCTGAATAAATCAATCCCCAAACTACAAGTATATCTAATATTAATTTAATTAAAAAAGTAATATCCGATAAAGCAATTTGCATAAAAACACCCCCTTATTTAATGTCTTTAATCATTTCACAAATCGAATTATATTCCTTTTTCGCATGGATTTTTACATCCCCATCAGCCCAAGCCATTACACTACCATTCAAGCCATATCCAATCAATGGAATATCATTATATCCATCTCCAATTGTATAAATATTTTTCATATCCACTTCCACAAAATGAGAAAGAAATTCCATCCCGCTTGCTTTAGAAACATCTTTAGGTACAATATCTACCACGAAATTATTTGGATAAGCCACTACCTTTTCGTAATATAAAGCATTGATTTTTTTAGCGATATCTAAAGAGGCTTCAACACTAGGCATCGACAAAACAATTTGGGCAAAATGTCCCATATCTAGTAGTTCAGCTTCCGTTAAATCTGGATTTAAATTTGGATATCGATGATCTTCTACATCTGGTTTTAAAACAATTCGATGACGATGAATACCATCATTCACTACATAGCTAACAACCAAATCATATTGTTTTATATGATGTAAAATCTGAATACATACATCATAATCCAAATATTGAGATAATAAAATTTTTCCTTCTTTATCAAAAACCATTCCACCATTATTTGTAATCACATAATCAACTGGAATTTGATGTTTTTTAATTTGCGCATCAATAGATTCATAACTACGACCTGTCACAATCACAAATAAATTTCCGCCATTTTTCCACTCTCGAAGAGCTTCAATATCCTCTTTCATTACGTCTTGTCCATAACGTAAAGTACCATCATAATCAGAAGCTAAAAGTTTCATATAATAATTCCTACTCTTTTCTATTTTATTTATTTTATCACATAATTCATCTAGTAACATGAAATATTACTATCCGCTCTTGATTCACATCCAACTACATATACTCCGTTATCTAAACGCACGATAATTTGCCCTCTTCCAAAGGATGCCCATTCTTCTTCAACTTCAATTTCATGTCCTCTCATTTTCAACAATTCAACTTTTTCTTCATCAAAATCCGGTTCTACAATAAATTTCATATTTTCCATCCACTGAAATCTTCTCGAATCCAGCGCCATTTGTGGACTTAATTGAAAATCGATCATATTGGTAACAACTTGTACATGACCTTGTGGTTGCATATATCCTCCCATTACACCAAAAGGACCCACTGGTTTACCGTCTTTTGTCAAAAAACCTGGGATAATCGTATGATATGTTCTTTTATGAGGTTTTAAATAATTAACATGATCTAGATTCAAGCTAAAATCATATCCACGATTCTGTAAAGAAATACCTTCCACAACAATTCCACTACCAAATCCCATATAATTTGATTGGATATAGGAAACCATATTTCCTTCCTTATCCGCTGTACACAAATATACTGTACCTGATCCATGAGGCTTATCCACCTTTGGAGCTAAGGCATGTCTTCTCATTTGTTTAGCTCTTTGTTTTCCATAAGAAGGATGTATTAAATCCTCAACAGAAACACTCATTTCTTTAGGATCTGAAACATAAGCTTTCGCATCCGCAAAAGCCATCTTTAACGCTTCCATCTGCGTGTGAAGACATGTTACATTTCTTGATTCAAAATGGAAATTATTTAAAATATTTAAAGCCATTAACGCAACAATTCCCTGTCCGTTTGGCGGTATTTCCCATACTTGATATCCGTGATAATCTACACTGATAGGTTTGACCCATTCAACCTCATAATCTTCCATATCTTTTTTTCGTAAAAAGCCATTAAAATTACGGCTAGCTTTATCAAGTGCATCGGCTAATTCACCATAATAAAGCGCATCCGTTTTTGTTTGTGCTATTTTTTCTAAAGTATCTGCCATCTTAGGATATGTCATAATATCTCCGGCATTTGGTGCTTTTCCATCAATCGTAAAGGTATTATACCATTCATCAAATTCTTTTCCTTTAGGCATAGTATCTACGGCTTTTTTCCATAGTCTTGCCGTTTCCGGACTGACTGGAAAGCCAAATTTGGCATAATGTATAGCGGGTTGAAGTAATTTTTCAAAAGGTAATTTTCCAAATCTTTCACTTAATTCTTTCCATCCTTTGCATGCTCCAGGAACCATGACTGGTGTCCATCCTCTTTTTTCAATCTTATCTATTTTTGATGTATCGATTTCATAAGGAGAATATCCAGATGCATTCAAGCCATACATTTCATCATTCATCCAAACAATCGCAAAGGCATCCGATCCTAAACCATTTGAACATGGTTCAACAACGGTAAGGCATGCAGCTGTTGCGATGGCTGCATCTACGGCATTACCGCCTTGCTTCAACATATCCAATCCTGCTTGACTTGCCAAATTGTTTGAAGTACTCACAACTCCGTTTCTAGCTACGATATTATTTCGTTTTGAAGTAAAGGGTTTATTATAAAAATCCACATTCATATTTTGATCCTCCCACGCCATTTCATTATACAACAAAATAGAGCAGACAATTTCATCTGCTCTCATTTTTTATTCAATTGTACTCGGATAACTTTTCTACCTTATCCTACCTATCATCAACTATTATCCTTGTTTTCATTTCTTCTTTATAAACATTCCTCGAACATGACCATATCTGAGTATTTTATAATTCTTAAATGAAATGTGATGATATCCCTTAGCTTCAAAGACTACTTTTCATCGTGAAGTTTTGTTCACCTAACAAATGCTTTCTGTTCTTTTCTTTTCGTCTTATCCATCAAGTTTCAACGATGTTTCTTCCAAAATACCTTTGGCTTCACTTTTGGAGTCATCTCTCCATAGATTTTGTTTTCGCTAAATCAAATTTAGCTTAAGTAATTGTCATCTTCTCACCGCTCTCTATTCTCTCAAGAAAAGGTTTTAGATTTCTCTGCTCTTTCTTTTCCCTTTTCTTTTTACATCTTCATTATAAACTCGAAAATCAGAAAAGAAAGCGATTTGGACAAACTTGTCATTTATTTGGCATCATTGGTAATTTTTCTTTTTTTAGCACGCGATAAAGGCACATGTGCCTTATTTACAAGTTCAACTTCGTCTTTATACCACGCAACAATATGCTTGGCATTTACGATATAGGATACATGTACTCGCAAAAAGCCATATGGTTCAAATTGCTTTTCTAAAGATGACATACTTTCCCGTTTATGAAATTTTCCTTTTTTGGTATAGAAATAAACAAACTTCCCATCTTTTTCCAAATAATAAATATCTTCAAAAGCGATATTGACATGAACCCCATCGTAAATTAATTCATAAACATTCGACTGCATGCATTGACTTAAAATAATGGAATCATAAGCCTGAATATCTTTTGCCACTTGTTCTTTTGAAATATAAAATACTCGGTTTCTCTGGTCCGAACCTTGTATAGCTTTAACATCACTACAAACATATATAAAAATGGAATTAGGATTATCATGGACAAATACACTTTCCAAGCGCGCTGTTTTAAACATTTCATCAAATATAAAAAGTTGATATTCTTCTTCATGCATTTTTTTAGCGAGCTGACTTGCCTTGGTATAATGACGAAAACACCAATCCTGTTCTCTAAATATTTTTGATAATTGAAAGACAATATCTTTTGTCTCTTTTTCATATTCAAGTATCGCAACTTTTACCATAAGCCTATTATAATAATTGAAAGAATTTAACGCAAACTATTTTGTTCAACCCATTTGCCACGCAATAAGCGAATCAAGAAAATAATCCCTCTAAAAACAAGTTCAAAAGTCATCGTTGCCCAAACACCGATCACTCCATATTGTTTTGTGAACATGGCAATTACCAAAACACGAACGCCCCACATACTACATGCATTTAAAATAAACGGACGTTTACTATCACCTGCTCCTCTTAATGCACCAATCGCAACAATACTAATCGCAAAAAGTGGTTCCGAAAAAGATACAATTCTTAAACAAGCACTTGCCTGTGATATAACTTTCTCATTTTGAGTCAACATAGAGACTAATAATGGCGCGTAAGCATACATTAGAATGGCCATAAAAAGAACAAGAACAAAGCCTAACAATGTTGTTAGATTCGCAAAACGTTTGGCCATATCTTTTCTTTTTGCCCCTATACTCTGACCAACTAAAGTTGTGGCAGCTCCTGCTATTCCATATGCTGGCAAATAACAAATTCCTTCAGCACTTACAGCTACATAATTAACAGCTACACTAATAGCTCCCATACTTGAGACTATGGATGTCATGACAATTTGTGCAAGAGATAAAGTAATTCTTTCTAATGCAGAAGGAGTTGCCAAATGAAAAGCATTCAAAAGAATCTGTTTACTAAATTTACGATTTTCATCTCCTAATAGTTTTAGTGGTCCATCCTTCTTCACAACAAGAACGACCAATAAAATCGCAACTACAATTTGCGCCATTCCAGTACCTAATGCTGCTCCAACTACACCTAAATGCAAGCCATAAATAAAGATCGCATTAAAAAATACATCAAAAATACACATTAATATATTCATCACACTTGGAAGCAGTGCATTCCCAGAACATCTTAAAAAGCCAGAGCACAACATTGCCAAAATGTTAAATGGAGTAAAAGCTCCTACAATAGCTAAATAGTATGTCGCATTCTTTTGAATAGATAAATCGGCACCTAGCCATGCTGGTAAAAAGAAACTTAATATAACGATGATCATTCCTAAAAAAAATCCAAATAATAGATTAAAAATTAAGCCCTGAAAAACAACATCTCTTGCTTCTTTTTTTCGATTGGCACCTAAATATTGTGCAACCTGAACAGAAAATCCCAAAGCACAAGAAGTAGCTATGCCTCCAAACAACCATGTAGTACTCGCAACAACGCCAATAGCCGCTGTAGCTTGATAGCCTAAACTTCCAACCATTGCCGTATCAATGTAAGACATAGCCGTTGAAACAAGTTGTTCAAAAATAGCAGGTACGGACAAAAATATCACTAGCATGAGTTGTGTTTTTAGGCTTATTTCTTTATTTTCACGCATATTTTGCGTAACTTTCATCATATTCATAAAATTATTCTAACACAAAAAAACACCAACATAACATTGGTGTTAATCTGAGATTTCTTCTCTCCACATTTTAGCTCCTAAATGCGCAAGTTTTCCATCTAAATTATCATATCCTCGGTCAATATGATAAACATCATGGATTTCCGTAATACCATCTGCCATTAATCCAGCAATCACAAGAGCCGCTCCGCATCTTAAATCAGTTGCGGTTACTTTAGCACCATGCAATTTTGTTTTTCCATTAATAAAAGCACTTGGTGTATGCACATCAATATCCGCTCCCATTTTACAAAGCTCTGCACAATGTTTGAATCTTTCCGTATAAATTGTTTCAGTAACTACAGATTGTCCTTCACATTGCGTTAATAAAGCCGTAAATGGCTGTTGCACATCTGTCGCAAAGCCCGGATAAGGCTTTGTTAAAATTTCAGTACGCTTTAAAGGTTTATCACTCTTATAAACATGAATTGAATCTTCTTTCACCTTCATATTTGTTCCAAGTTCTTGAAGTTTCATTGTGATTGCTTCTAAATGCTGAGGAATAATATTTTCAATCACAACATCTTCTGCCATAGCGGCAGCCATAATCACATAAGTGGCTGCTTCAATGCGATCTGGAATAATCTCATGAATGCATCCTTTTAAATAATCCATGCCATCAATCACTAAAGTACTTGTTCCCATACCGTGAATTTTGGCTCCCATTTTATTTAATAATGTCGCAATATCAATAATTTCAGGTTCACGAGCTGCATTTTCAATCACCGTTCTACCTTTGGCATAAACAGCTGCCATCATAATATTGATAGTCGCTCCTACACTTGAAATATCTAAGAAAATATTTGTTCCTACTAATTCTTTAGCATCCAAAATATAACATCCGTTTTCATATTGAATATCCGCTCCTAGAGCCTCAAAACCTTTTAAATGTAAATCAATGGGTCTTGGTCCTAAATAGCATCCTCCAGGCATTTTTATTTCAGCATGTCCAAACTTCCCAAGTAAAGCCCCCATAAAGTAGTAGCTTGCTCTTAATTTAGACACTGCCTTTGATGTCATAGGTATATTTTCCATATTCGATGGATCTATATATAAAGTTTCTTCATCTTTTCTTTCGACATATACCCCTAATTCTTTTAACAAGACGATAAGAGAATCTACATCTGAAATATTTGGAACCCCATAAATCGTAACTGGTTCATTTCCAAGTACACACGCTGGAATCAAAGCAACTGTCGCATTTTTTGATCCACTAATTCGAACCGTACCATTTAAAGGATGTCCACCTTCAATTTTAATGACTTTTTCCATTCATTTTCCCCCATTCAAGGTAACGCCTAGATATTATATCTTATTCAACCTTTATTATCTAGAATTTTTTTATTTTAAATGTTTTTCCATCCAATTTGTGATTTCATTTAAACGGCGCAAACGATGAATTGGACGTCCTGTACGTGACAAATCATGATTTTCACCATGGAACAAGCACATACGAGCTTCAATGTTTTGATCCAATAAAGCATTCAACATCTGTAAACCTTCACATTCTGGACAACGATAATCTTCATCTGAATGAATAAATAAAGTTGGTGTTTTCACATTTTTGGCATATTTCAAAGGTGAATGCCACCATAACTTTTCTGGATCCACATCATAACTAGATCCTTGTTGATCTTGAGTAAAATAAGGTCCAATATCACTTGTTTGACTAAATGAAATCCAGTTTGAAATACTTCTTTGACTTGCTGCAGCGGCAAAACGAGTCGTATGGCCAATGATCCAATTGGTCATAAATCCTCCATAACTTCCTCCAGTAACGCCAACTTTAGATGCATCAATTTGTGGATATTTTTCTAAAACTGTATCTGTAAAAAGCATTAATTGTTCATAATCAATCGTTCCATATTTTCCTCGAATATCCGCAAATTCATTTCCACGACCATCAGAACCTTGAATATTGCAGAAGAACACAAAATATCCCATGCCTGCCCACACTTGCATTTCATGATAGAATACAGTTCCATATACTGTTTTAGGTCCACCATGAATATCAAGGATAGCTGGATATTTTTTATTTGGATCATAATCTTTTGGCAATAAGACCCAACCTTTTAAATCTGTGCCAAATTCAACATCGATAGGATTTGCGACATAAGTATCTTCTAAAGTGTTGAAGTGGGACAACTGGCTAACCTTACTATCTACTACCTTATATAGTTGTTGCATACTTGCTCGATCGGCACCAATAAAATAAAGAGTGTCCTCATTAAAGGCAAATGAATGAATTGTACCTGTCCATTCAAAAACAAGTGAAATTTCATTATTTTCTAATTTATATAAATTATTATGATCATAAATAGTAGAAACAAAATAAAGTGCATTCTTATAAGATAATGTTGCATTTCCACCCACAACTGCACAATCCGTACCTACTGAATTTCCTACACAATCTTGCCAGTCACAAATTAAATTCATTTCTTTATCAAAGAACTTTGGATTTTCATTCAATCCATATTTTTCATGTGTATTCGCAATCACAACCATTTGATTTTCTACAAATTCAAATCCATGAATACTAGCACCATTGGCATGCACATAGGTTGTTAATTTACCATCATATTTATAAATGTCTTCTGTAAGAAGTTGTTTACGTGTCCAATTTTGTCCAAGTAAATAGATGGATCCATCATGAATTCTTACAGCACTTACATCAAAAGTATCTTCTGTAATATTTAATAGTTCTTCTGTCTTTAAATCGTACGTATAAATATGGTTACGATGTTTGTTGGTTACACCCTGCCCATTATTATAAAAAGGAATTTCATCAAAAACTTCATAATCAGATTCTTCTTCTACTAGTTTTTCTTTTACCTGTAAAACCAATGTATTTTCATTTAAATACCCAATTACACTCATCCCTTCTTTATCGAAGTGAGCTATTTCTTGTGCTTCTCCTCCAGATAAAGAAATACGATAAAGTGATGTAGTATTCTCTACATTTTTTCTATTGCCACAAAATAATACATGATCTTCATCTTCAATCATGTAACTAGCTTCTTTTCCAAAAGAAGTTAGTGAAGTAATTGTATCGTTTGTACATGACTTTAATACATAAGAATATGCATTTTCTTTTTCATTGGCACAACCATCCACGAAAATGGTTGCTCCATTTTTTGATTTAAGATTTCCATAAAAATGATACTTTAATAAATCATCAATTTTAACTGATTCCATATATCCTCCAAATCCTAAAAAAAAGCAGGCTTTATGCCTGCTTACTTGTAACCTTTAATTATTCAGCTTTTCCAGCAGAACCAAAGAAGTTTTCCATCATTTCTTTGCAAAGTGCAGTAATTGCATCAGCACCTGGTTTTAATAATTTACGTGGATCGTATCCTTTTCCTTCTTGGTCTTTACCAGCTTCGATATATTTACGAGTAGCTTCAGCAAATACTAATTGGCATTCTGTATTTACGTTGACTTTAGAAACACCTAATGTAATTGCTTTTTGTACTTGTTCACGTGGAATTCCTGAACCACCATGTAATACTAATGGTTTTCCATTTGTAGCTTCTTGGATTTCTCCTAAACGATCAAAGTTTAATCCAGCCCAGTTTTCAGGATATTTACCATGAATGTTTCCAATACCAGCAGCTAAGAAATCTACACCTAATTCAGCGATAGTTTTACATTCAGCTGGGTCAGCTAATTCACCAGCAGAGATAACACCATCTTCTTCTCCACCGATTCCACCAACTTCACATTCAATTGATAAACCTTTTGAATGAGCTAATTCGATCATTTCTTTTGATTTTTCTAAGTTTTCTTCAAATGCATAGTGAGAACCATCGAACATTACAGAAGTAAATCCTGCTTCAATTGCAGCTTTTGCTCCTTCGTATGATCCATGATCCAAGTGTAAAGCTACAGGAACTGTAATTCCCATCGCATCGTGAATTTCTTTAACCATTGCAGCAACAGTTTTGAATCCACACATATATTTAGCAGCACCTTCAGATACACCTAACATAACAGGTGATTTTGCTTCCTCAGCAGCAGCTAAAATAGCTTTTGTCCATTCTAAGTTATTGATGTTGAAAGCACCAATTGCATAGTGACCTTCATGAGCTTTGTTGATCATTTCAGTAGCAGATACTAACATTACTCTATTCCTCCTTTAATTTCTTCATACATATTCTACTCCATAACATTGATTTTGAAAAGTGAAAAAACTCACGAACGACGTGATTTTCCCATCAAACTAATTGGATTCGATAAAGTACGTATTCTCTCTAAAATTCTTAAGCTTGCAACATTTCCATTCATCTTACTACAAGCTCGATATTGCTGTTCTAATTCCTCTAAAGAATAGTTTGAAGTAAAATAAGTTTTCAAATTATGATTCATTCTCTGATCCAGTACAGGAAGTAAGATTTCATCTCGCGTCCATTGGGTAATACTTTCGGCTCCAATATCATCTAAAACCAAAACATCACTAAATCGTAAATGTCCTAAAAGATTTTGGCGATATTCATTATCTGTCATAAATTGCTTTAATTCCTGTATAAGTAAAGGCACTTGTACAAATGAAACACTTTTTCCATTTTTCGCATAATAATTACTTACACCCTTTAATAAATAGGACTTTCCCACACCTGGATTTCCATAAAGATAGACCCCTTTATTTAATGCAATCGATCCAACAACTCCATTATATACTTGTGCATAATCTGAATCTAGAATTGCCTTTTGAAAAGAATCATCATTCAAATCAATAAGATAATCTGCCTCACTCATATGAGAAAATCTAAACTTCGATTGATGGGCCATCTTTTGTTCCATACTCTTTTTAAACCGACAAGACACGTAACAATCATTTAAATATCCAAAATCATCTATATTTAATTTCAGGACTTTTCCCTTCATTCCCTGCGTACAATAGTCCAAGCCTTTACAATTTTTACATTGATTTACCGATTTCACCCATTGAAGCAAAACGCCGCTATTTTCATCAACAAATGTTAAAGGTAAATGGTTTTGTTCTAGAAAATATAACATAAGTTCATTTTTCTTTAAAATTTCAATATTTTCTTTTCTTTTTCTCATTTGATCTTCATTGAGTTCAATTTGAAATTCCATCATAATTTACCTTCTTTCAACATTTTTTGAAGTGCAAGCGTCTCTTTTTGAATTTCTTCTGGTGTTTTATTATCTTTTTTCTCATAAAACTTATCGTCCAACTTAACTTTTGGAACCGATTTTGAAGTTGGTTTATCCTTTTGTATCACCTGCAAAGCCTTTTGTCTAGAATCCACATTTAATCTCACCCAGTTTGCCGCAACCTTTTCCACATAATTCCTAGAAAATTGTTGATTCGTCTGTTCTAGTGTATATTCGATCAATGTATTCACTACTTCAACCGGAAATTGAAAATCCGTGCATAACTTTTCAATCAACAATTTATCCGATTTTATAACAGGAACCCCATTTTGTTTATTTTGTAAAAAATGAACCGGAGACATCTTATATGGATCTTTGGAATAATCTGAAGATTTTCTAGACGCAACTGCCATCTTCTTTACTTTTTCCATATCAAAAAAACCTGTAGAAGGATTCACACTTCTCTGTACATATTTACGCATATTATTGGCTGATATACCATATATTTTTGCTAATTGGGCAATACGATTTAAATTCTCTTTTGTTCGAAATCGTAAAGGGAAAATATGATCCATTCCTTTAAAAAAGGCTTGAAAATCAAAATCGTAAGCTTCTTGTACATTTGGCTTTACTTTTTCATACATAATTTCCTTTGCTTCTGTCCAAGTATCCAATCTTGAAATATCTAAATCATACGTTTTTTGATCATATCCCTCTGTATTTTTAATTTCTTTTTTAAATTTAATCTTCATTTGGTCGAATATTTTTGCGCCAACACAACTCAAATACAATCTAGAATATGTATCATGAATCAAAAATTCATTTTGTAGAAGTGGAGCATACAAATAAATCAATTGATTTTCTTTGTTGGTAAAAAATTTAATCAATTGAAATTGAAGAAGCATTTGTATAGCGGATTGATATTGAACTTCATTCATATTCAAAGATACATTCACTTCCTCTTGTTCCATATTCGATGGTTGATAATATAAAAATTGATAGAGACAAAGTGCATTTTTACCGATTAATGGTGCATATAAAAAGTTTAATGATTGAAAATGATCTTTTGATAAATATTCCATTACTTTTGTCTCAATCATACTTCCTCCTTTTTTAAAGCTTCTTTGATTTGTTGGTAAAGCTCTTCTTTTGTCCCATTATTCTTTAATACCACACGACTTTGTTTCATCTTCCATTCCGGATCCATTTGATGATTCAGTCTTGCTATCGCTTGCTCATATGTAAAATGACGATATTCTTGTAGTCTTTGTAAGGCAATATCTCTACTTGTCACAACACACCAAATAGAATCAAAAGAATTTTGTGCTTGAATTTCAAATAAGAGTGGCATTTCAATAAAAACAAATTCGCCTTTTTGTTCTTTTACCCAATTTTCCATATATTCAAAAATCAAAGGGTGTAATATACTTTCAACAAGTTTTTTATGTTCCAAATTTGAAAACATATATTTTGCCAATTCAATCTTATCAATATTCATGTCTTGATCAAATTTCAATATCCCCAATTTTTCTAATTGACGATAGCCTGCCTGCCCTTTCTCAAGTAACTTCGCATTCACCCAATCACAATCTAAAACTGGATACGATTTGGATAAATATCTTTTCACTTCACTTTTCCCAGATCCCATGGATCCTGTAATTCCTATTACTTTCTTTTTTGGCAATTTGGACATAAATAAGTCCCCCTTTGTGCTATTGTGATTTTTTTGATTGTAGTACCACATTCTTTACATAAATTTTGATCATGCACCTTTAAATGAAGTTGAAATCGTCCTGTCACACCTAAGCTTGATGTATAGGAACGAATCGTTGTTCCACCAAAACGAATGGCCCCATTTAATATGCGTTTTGTATGCGCAACAATATTTTCACAATCCTTTTTAGAAAGGCGAAAACATTTTGTTCTTGGATCTAATTTACACGCAAAACAAATCTCATCCGCATAAATATTTCCAATTCCAGCTATGATGGATTGATCAAGTAAAGCTTGTTTGATCGTTTTTTTAGATGTATGAATTCGATCATAAAAATATTTGGGTTCCGCCTCTAAAAAATCAATCCCCACATTTTTAAAGCATGGATATAATGAAATGGAATCTTGTTTTTCATAAATATACATTCTGCCAAATTTTCGCGTATCATGATAACACAAATATCGTCCGCTACTCATTCTAAATTGAACATGAATATGTTTATCTTGTTTCTTTTCATCGAAAATATAAAACTTTCCTTCCATTCTTAAATGAACAATAAAATCGACATCATCCATACGAAAAATCAAATATTTTCCAATTCGTTTAAATTCACGAAAAGATTGGCCAACTAACTCATTTGCATCTCCATGCTCAATGATTTTTGTATAATACACTTCCACCTTTTCAATCGTTTCATTCATAATTTGATTTTGTAAAGTGGTAAGCACAGTTTGTACTTCAGGTGCTTCTGGCATTACTTTGCCTCATACCATGTTTTTCCTGCATTTAAGCTTGCTTTTAAAGGAACCTTTAACTCCATGGCACTTTCCATCGTTTCTTTTACAAGCTTATTCATTTGATCCAACTCATAATCGGGTACCAAGAAAATAAGTTCATCATGAATTTGAAGCAACATTTTTGATTCAACTTTTGCATCTTGCATAGCTTTGTCCATTTTAAGCATCGCAATTTTGATTAAATCAGCCGCACTTCCTTGAATTGGTGCGTTCATAGCGGCTCTTTTCCCAAACTCTCTTGTCATGAAATTTTTGTCATTGATTTCTGGGATTTCTCGGCGTCTTTTAAATAAAGTTTCAACATATCCATTTTCTTTACAGAATTCAATCAATTGATTCATGTATTGATGAATTTGTGGATAGCTTTCAAAATACATATTCATAAATTCTTGTGCTTCTTTGCGTGAAATATTTAATTGCTGCGCCAATCCAAATTCAGTTTGTCCATAAACAATCCCAAAATTAACTGTTTTGGCGATTCGTCTTTTTTGATCATCGACTTGATCTGCATCACAATTAAAAATTAGAGTAGCCGTTTTTGTATGAATATCCAATCCTTCATTAAACGCATGAATCATATTTTCTTCATTGGCCATATGTGCTAACATTCTTAATTCAATTTGTGAATAATCTGCCGACAATAAAGAATATCCTTCCGGTGCTACAAAGGCTTTTCGAATTTCTTTTCCAAGCTCATCTCTAACGCTAATATTTTGTAGGTTTGGATCACTACTTGATAAACGTCCAGTCTGTGTCATTGTCTGGTTAAAAGATGTATGAATCTTACCATCTGGTTGAATGTGTTTCTTTAATCCTTCGATGTAGGTTCCGGATACTTTCGCAATTTTTCGATATTCCAAAATACAATCAATAATTGGATGTTTTCCTTTTAGTTTCTCTAATACCTCAGCAGATGTGGAACGTTTTTTTCCACCCGTCTTCAAATTTAATTCATCAAATAATATCGTTGCGAGCTGTTTAGGTGAATTAATATTAAATACAGATCCTGCATATCGATAGATTTCATTGGCAAGCTCATCCGATTTCTTTTGTAGAGTTTTTCCATATTCATCTAAAAATGATTCCTGAATAGAAATTCCTTCTTTTTCCATTTTGTATAAAACTTTTACCAATGGAATTTCAATATTTGTGTATAGAGACATTAAATCTTGTTTTTCTAATTCATCATAGATTGAGCCTTGTTTTTCAAACAATTGTTGCGTAAATTCATGATAAACAACTTTTAGTCTGGATTCACTATAAGCTTCTTCGTCTTTCTTTTTCTTAGATAAATCTTTAAAGGATTCACTTAAATCAATGTGTAAAGATTGAATTAGGGCATCTAGATCCGTTGCTTGTGAATTCAACAAGAAGGCAGCAATATGCAAGTCTTGTGTAAAGTCACAAGTGTCAAATCCATAACAATCTAATAAATGATACATATTTTTACTATCCCATGTTCTTAGTGTTGTTTCATGGGTAAGTATATTTCTAAATTTTGTGTCTTCTAAAGCATCTTCTACATGAATATAATAAACTTTTTGTTCATATGGAATCATGAACCCATATAATTTTTGTTGCGCTGAAACAGGAAGTATCATGAGATGTTTTGTATCTGTAACTTTAATTTCTTTCACTTCTTCTAAAGGCCATTTTGTATCTTTTTTCTTGCTTGTTCGATTGATTAACGAGCGCATTTCATATTTTTCATAAAACGTATTAACAGCATCATCAATACCTGTAAATGTACAATCTTCGAGTTGAATAGGTAGTTCCATTTTTGTATAGATGGTTGCTAATTCTTTTGACATAAAAGCATTGTCTTTATCTTTTTCTAGTTTTTCTTTTAATTTACCTTTTATTTGATCGATATTTTCGTAAACACCTTCTACCGAATGATATTCACCTAATAGTTTTAGGGCTGTTTTTTCTCCTACACCCGCTACTCCTGGAATATTATCGGCACTATCGCCCATAAGACCTTTCATATCAATGATTTGAATAGGTGAAATTCCATATGTATCTTGCATGGCTTTTTCATCCATTAGATCCATTTCGCTTAATCCTTTTTTCATCAATAAAACACGTGTGCTCGAATCAATTAACTGAAGCAAATCACGATCACTCGTTAAAATGGTTGTCTGGAAATCTTTACATTGTTTAGACATGCTTCCTATAATATCGTCCGCTTCAAAGCCTTCTTGTTCATATCTTTTGAT
This sequence comes from bacterium, assembly GCA_963631155.1. GTDB lineage: Bacteria > Bacillota_I > Bacilli_A > Erysipelotrichales > Erysipelotrichaceae > Holdemanella. Next base: position 24,055 of record CAVGPK010000007.1, read on the forward strand.
TCCTGCTTTATCTAGATATTCGCGAACAATTGGAAATTGTACAATCAATTCTTCATCGAGTGGTTTACGTGTTCCTTTATAAGCAGAATATTGTTTATGTCGAAAGGTTGGCTTTCCTGCATCCCATGCCACTAAAATATGATCTGGTTCAATGATATCTATGGCTTTATTCAACATCATGATAAAGCCATAAATCGCATTAGTAGGTATTCCATTTGAAGTGGACATTCTTTGTGTATATAAAGTCGCATAGTAAGCCCGAAATAACATCGAGTTTCCATCCAATAATAATAATTTTTCCATATTCTCACCCTTTCAATAAAAGGAAATGGTTTCTCATTTCCTTTTTAATTTGATCATTTTTCTTTTTTTGATTTTTTTATAACGTATATCTTTAATAGTTGAATATCTAAAGAATACAGTTATGACATAAATGAGTGCAAGCACAATCAAAATATGGAGCACTAAAGTAAATAATTCAACATATATAAACCATTGAATAAAAGTCATAGTTACTCTTTTCATGATATATGCTAGAACAAATCCGAAGCAGTCATAGAGTAAAATTGAAATCATCATTCCTGTAAAAAACAAGCGATTGTCCTTTACAAAATACGAATGAAATAAACCTAGGACAAGACCAAATACTGTAAATAGAATCATTTCAAATAGCCAATTATGGCCAAAAAACAATCCATAACATAGGCCACATAAACAAGAATACAAAATTCGATTGATTAATTTTTGACTATTTAACATCAACATACATCCTACAAAACAAAAATGTGGAACAAATGAGACATAAGAAAATGTAAAATCTACTGGAAATCTCAAAGATATAAATTGATCCAATAGAGCGAGTATCATAAAAAAAGCAATTCCCCAACGTTCTTTATTTATCATTGGATTGTTCCTTTCCCCATAACCAATACATAGTCAAAGCTTCCAATATTAGATACAGGACTAACATAAACCGTTGAAATAATAGAATCATCATTTACAGTGACTTCTTGAACTTCGCCAATAGCTACGCCACTAGGATAATTTCCACCTTTTCCACTTGTTGCTACTTTTTGTCCTTTTGAAACAATCGCATCATTATCGAATAAAGAAACTTTATAAGCTTTTTTATCTGAATCATAGGCTTGTAGAACGCCTTCAACACTAGAGCCATCATCCAATGAAATTTTAATTGCGATATTATTAGTTAGGTATTGAGAGGTCAATAATTTAACCGTACTTGTAGATCTTTGTACACTCTCTACCAATCCAACTGCCCCTTCACTTGTTGCCACCAACATATTTTGTTCTACGCCTTGTTTTTTTCCGGCTGAAATAGTGATGGATTGTTGCCATGAAGCACTCGATCTTTCCAGTACGGTTGCACTAATTGTTGTCGCATCTTCAAGGCCATTTTTCATATCAAGAAGTCCTTGTAACTCTTTATTTTTGTTTTTCTCATCTTCATAAGCAGACTGATAATTTTTTTGTTTTGCTAATTGTTCATTCAAATATTCATTGTCTTCATATACATGCCATAGATTCGATAAATCATTAAAAACATTTCCAATAGATGAAAGTGGATATTCGATTAAACCATATTTTATATATGTCCATGCACTATATCCCATGTTAGAAATGGAATTTTGTCTTAAGCCAAACATTGTACATGCGATCACAAGTAAAACTACAATTGCAGTCATTAATCTTTTTTGTATTCGAGTAAATTTACGCATGATATCCCCCAAACTATCTTTTATTATAACGAGAATCTAAATTTGTTTCAATCGAGATATCGATGCTCTTTAAAAGAATAATAAGAATTCACTCCCACAATAATATGGTCCACTAAAAATACCCCCATAGTTCTAGCAACCTTTACCATCTGTAGTGTCACTTCGATATCACTTCTTGATGGTTCACAATTTCCGCTTGGATGATTGTGTGCAATTAGCACAGAGTTCGCATTTTGTAAGAAGGCTTCCTTAAATACTTCTCTTGGATGCACTGTGCTTTCCGTTAATGTACCTTTAAAGAGCATACGATGACTAATAAGTTTACCTCTTGTATCTAAATAAAGGGCGATAAAACATTCTTGGTTCATATAGCCAAATTCGTATTCAAACCACTCAATCACATCTTGAGGTTTTAAAATTTCGGCATGATACACCTTCGATTTTTTTATACGTCTAGCAAGTTCTACGCTTGCGAGAATTTGTAAAGCTTTTACCTCTCGAATCCCATCAATTTGCATTAATGTGTTTACATGCATTTTTTCTAATTTTGATAAATCCTCACTTTCTTTCAACACATCAATAGCAATTTCGAAAACAGATCGATTCTTATGACCACTTTGTAAAATCAGTGCCATAAGTTCTAAATCACTTAAACTTTCCAACCCAAATCGTAAAGCTTTCTCTCTTGGACGTTGGTCCAAACTCATTTCTTTGATCTTCATATACTCTTATACGAAAAAAAACGAGAAAAATCTTAAAGAAAATAAAAAATTATCATTTCTGATAATTTTTTAGGATTTGTGTATAAATTTTAGTCAATTTTTTCTTTTCTTTCTTTGTCATTTTTCTTTCTGTCGCATCATGAGAGTCCAATGTACCTTCATGTCCATCTATTACTTGTCCATCCTGTAAAGCTACAACTAAAGGAACATACAAGGTAAGTATACCTTCATCATTATTGGACATATATTCTTGTATATAAGGTTGAATTTTTGCTTTTTGTTCATCGTCATAAAGTAAATTTTTATCTTCATCTCGTGTTTTAACATAGTATATGTCAACGCCTAAATTTTTAGCTACCTTTTTTAAAATAGGTTTAGCCTCTTTACACCATGGGCAAGATTCAAAGCCAAAATAAAGTATACCCGTTTTCTTCTCTTCAAAATATTGAATGGCCTCATCAAAAGAAATCTCAGTAAAGGTAGCTGATGATTTTGTTTGTGAATCACATTCTTCTTCTACACTAGAAGCATCGCACGCTTTCTTGTTTGTTTTGGTTGTGTTTGTAGATTGAGCTTGGCAAGCGCATAAGCTCAAACATAATATACATAATAATATTCTTTTCATGTCTTTTATTAAACAATAAAAAATAAAATAAGTAAAATAAAAAGCCCTTTTCAGGACTATTTTTTCTTTATGGGGCGGCTGACGCGATTCGAACGCGCGCATCACGGAGCCACAATCCGCTGTGTTAACCACTTCACCACAACCGCCATATATTGATATTAAAAAAAATGGCGGTCCAGATGGGACTCGAACCCACGATCTCCTCCGTGACAGGGAGGCATGTTAACCACTACACCACTGGACCAAAATAATGGAGCAGATGAGGGGAATTGAACCCCCGTATCAGCCTTGGCAAGGCTGTGTTCTACCATTGAACTACATCTGCAAATGGCGGTCCAGATGGGACTCGAACCCACGATCTCCTCCGTGACAGGGAGGCATGTTAACCACTACACCACTGGACCAAAATAATGGAGCAGATGAGGGGAATTGAACCCCCGTATCAGCCTTGGCAAGGCTGTGTTCTACCATTGAACTACATCTGCAAATGGCGGTCCAGATGGGACTCGAACCCACGATCTCCTCCGTGACAGGGAGGCATGTTAACCACTACACCACTGGACCAATTTTTCTAAAAATAAGATGGCGGAGAAGGAGAGATTTGAACTCTCGCGCCAGTTTCCCGACCTATACCCTTAGCAGGGGCACCTCTTCAGCCACTTGAGTACTTCTCCAAGAATATTTTCAGAATTCTTATTTTATAAATCATGCGCTTTTCCGTAACGCTTGTTTATATTACCATGTAAAATTTTAAAATGCAAGCATTTTTCTTAAAAAATTGTATAAAAAATGGCGACCTTAGTCGCCATATACATGAATACGATTGATTGCTCTTTCTAAAGAAAGTTCAGCTCTTTTCATATTCGTTTTTGAATCCTTTTTTTCAATTCTATCTTTTGCTCGTTTCATAGATTGCTTAGCACGCTCAATATCAATATCTTCTTTTCCCTCTATCGCATCAGCAAGAATCATACCTTGATTCTTGTTGAATTGTAAAAATCCTCCCGATAAAGCATAAATTTGTTCTTTATCTTGCGCATCTTTTAATATCATTTTACAAGGAACCAATGAAGCAAAGATAGGCATATGATTCGGTAAAATCGTTGTTTCACCAATCACTGTTTTTACATGTATACTTTTTAGCTCTTGATTTAAGTATTCACCCTTTGGTGTTACTACTTTAAAAGTAATCATGATTATTCTCCAGCTAATGTTTTGGCCTTTTCTGCCGCTTCTTCAATCGTACCTACAAACATAAAAGCTTGTTCAGGTAAATCATCAAATTCACCTGCTAATAATCTTTCAAAGCTACGAATCGTATCTTCTAAAGGCACATATTTTCCTTTTAAACCTGTAAATGCTTCACCTACAGTAAATGGTTGAGATAAGAAATTACGTACACGACGAGCACGATTAACTACCTTCTTATCTTCTTCACTTAATTCATCCATACCTAAAATGGCAATAATATCTTGTAAATCTTTATAACGCTGTAAAATATTCTGTACTCCACGAGCTACTTTATAGTGCTTTTCACCCACAACAAGTGGATCTAAAATACGAGAGCTTGATTCGAGTGGATCCACTGCAGGATAAATTCCTAACGCTGCAATATCACGATCCAATACCGTTTTCGCATCCAAATGTGAGAATGTTGTAGCTGGAGCCGGATCTGTTAAATCATCAGCAGGTACATAGATAGCTTGTACAGAAGTAATAGAACCATCTTTTGTTGAGGTAATACGCTCTTGTAGTTGTCCCATCTCTGTGGCTAATGTAGGTTGATATCCTACGGCACTAGGAACACGTCCAAGTAAAGCACTTACTTCAGATCCTGCTTGTGTAAATCTAAAGATATTATCAATAAATAATAATACATCTTGATGTTCAACATCACGGAAATATTCGGCCATTGTAAGTCCTGTTAATCCAACACGCATACGTGCACCTGGAGATTCATTCATTTGTCCATAAACGAGAACCGTTTTATCTAAAACTCCACTATCCTTCATTTCATGATACATGTCATTTCCTTCACGCGTTCTTTCTCCAACACCAACGACAACAGATTTACCACCATGTTCCTTGGCAATATTATGGATCAATTCTTGGATCAAAACGGTTTTTCCTACTCCGGCACCACCAAATAAGCCGATTTTTCCACCCTTTGCGTAAGGACACAACAAGTCAATAACCTTAATTCCAGTTTCTAATGGTTCACTTGTTGTACTTTGTTCATCAAAAGACGGAGCCTTTCTATGAATAGGCATATGCAAACAATCCTCTACATTTCCTAATCCATCAATGGGTTGTCCTAATACATTAAACATTCTGCCTAAAATCTTATCGCCTACAGGTGCTTGAATAGGCTTACCCGTATCTATCGCATCCATACCTCGAACAAGTCCATCTGTACTTCCCATTGCGATACATCTTACTCGATCCGAGCCAATATCTTGTTCTACTTCTACAATTAAGTTATCTTCATTTGGGCGTTGAATTTCAATAGCCGTTAATAAATCTGGTAAATTATTTTGTGAAAATTGAATATCAACAACTGGACCAATGATTTCAACGACCTTTCCAATATTTTGATTCATTTTTCCCCTCCTTTACGCAAGCGCATTAGCGCCACCGACAATCTCTGTAATCTCTTGCGTGATTGCACCTTGGCGAACTCTATTAAATACAAGTTCAAGTTCACTTTGAAGCTCGTCCGCATTATCAGTTGCACTCTCCATCGCCATTCTACGTGACGCCTGTTCACTTGTCTTACTCTCTAAGAAGTGAGAATAAAGAATAGATTTAGTCACCATTGGAATCATCATTTCTAACATGGATTCTTTATCAGGTTCAAAAATCATATCCGCATGAGGCCCTTGTTTTTCATCCACCTCCGGCTTAGAAACAGGCAATACCGTTTCTAAAGTTGGAACAAATGTCAATGTATTTTTATAGTGCGTATATAAAATTTGTATTTTTGAAATTTCTTTGCGTTCAAATAAATCAAGCGCACTTTGCATACTCTTCGCTAAAGAATCATATGCATTATCTTCATTCAAATCTATAAAATGATCATGAAGTATATATTCTCTTTTTCGAATCCATGAAGTGCCTCGTGATCCAATCATCACGACATAATCACTTGGAGAAACTTCCTCTTGAATCATGCGATAAACATTCGCATTATATCCACCACATAATCCCATATCACTCGTAAGTACAAAAACCATCGCCGGTTTATTCTCAGTTCCCTTCAAATAAATAGAATTTGATTCTGAACTCTTTAAAACCATCGTAAATAATTCTTGTAAACCTTGTGCATATGAACGATTTTCTTCCATGATTTGTTTTTGTCGCGTCAATTTGCTTGAAGCAATCAACTGCATCGCTTTCGTTATCTTTTTTGTAGAACTTACGGAATTAATACGAGCCTGAATCGCTTGTCTACTCTGTGCCATCTTGCGCACCTACTTGTTCAAATACTTTAGCGTAAGAATCCAATGCGGTTTTAATTTGCGCTTCTAATTCATCATCAAGTACTTTTTTTGCATCAATTTGATCAAGTATATATGGATATTCTCGATGCATATAATCAAGCATACCTTTTTCATAAGCACCAATTAAATCTACATCCACTGATTTTAAATATTTATTTTTAGCAGCATACAAAGAAATTACTTGCTCACTAACACTCATTGGCGAATATTGTTTTTGAACTAACAATTGCGTCAAACGCGCTCCATGATCCAGTACTTCTTTTGTGCTCGCATCCAAATCGGAACCAAATTTAGAAAATGATTCCATCTCTCTATATTGCGCAAGTTCTAGCTTTAAAGAAGCCGAAACTTGTTTCATAGCTTTTGTTTGTGCTGCACTACCAACACGACTTACACTCAATCCACTATCTACACTTGGACGAATACCTTCGTTAAACATATCAGATTTCAAGAAAATCTGTCCATCCGTAATAGAAATTACATTAGTTGGAATATATGCAGAAATATCTCCGGCTTGCGTTTCAATAATTGGCAAAGCCGTCAAAGATCCTCCTCCATATTCTTCATTTAATCTGGCAGCACGCTCTAATAAACGAGAATGCAAATAGAAAACATCTCCTGGATATGCCTCTCGTCCTGGAGGACGACGTAAAAGTAAAGAAAGTGTTCTATAAGCAACTGCATGTTTACTTAAATCATCGTATACAATTAAAACATCTTGCCCTTGTTCCATCCATTCTTCACCAATAGCACATCCTGCATATGGTGCAATATATTGTAATGGAGCGGCTTCACTTGCAGTCGCAGCAACAATTGTTGTATATTCCATCGCACCATGTTGTTTCAATTTTTCTACGATTTGTGCTACCGTACTTGCTTTTTGTCCAATCGCAACATAAATACATTTTACATTGGTATTTTTCTGATTTAAAATCGTGTCAATCGCAATCGCTGTTTTTCCTGTTTGACGATCCCCGATAATAAGTTCACGTTGTCCTCTTCCAATAGGAATCATTGAATCAATGATTTTTAACCCCGTCTGCAAAGGGACACCGACACTTTTTCGAGTCATAACGCCAGGAGCTACACGCTCTACTGGTCTTGTTTTATCAGTCTGAATACTTCCTAAGCCATCAATAGGTTGTCCTAGTGCATTCACAACTCTTCCCATCAAAGCATCTCCGACCGGAACTTCAATAATATGGCCAGTACGTTTTACAGCATCGCCTTCCTTGATATCTGCATTTTCACCAAGCAAAACAACACCAACTTGCTCATCTTCCAGATTCATAACCATTCCATATACATCATGTGGAAATAGCAATAATTCTGACATCATCGCATTTCTTAAACCATATACAGTCGCGATACCATCACCAATTGTTAAAACAGTACCGCTCTCATTCATTTCCAAGTCTTGATCGATATTTTGAATTTGGGCTTTGATTAATTTTGAAATCTCTGCTGGATTTAAACTCATCCTATCACCTACTTATCTATTCATAGCTTCTTTCATTGCATCAATTTTCGATACAATCGTATTATCCATAACCATATCTTTGGTTTGTACTTTCAAACCAGCAATCAGTGATGGATCTACTTCAACGCTAATCTTTATATCTTTATTTAATTTTTCTTTAAGTACTTTTGTAAGCTTTTCAATCTGCTCTTCATCCAATTCAATAGCACTCATTACTTTCACAACTTCAATATCATATTTCTCTTCATAACAAGATACATATGCCTGATAAATTTCTTTCATATGTGAAAGCATCTTATGTTCATTCATAACAATAAGAAAACGATACACCATATCATCTACTTGATTTTCAAAAGCACTTTTAATAATTTCTATTTTTTTCTCATTTTCTATATTGGGATGAGAAAATAATTGTCTTAGTTCAGGTAAAGTATCAAAAAGATTTGCGATTTCACATAATTGTTCCATGTATCTTTTTTCTTCTTCTTGATTTTTTCCTAATTCTAATAATGCCATCGCATAAGGTGTATACTCTAGCATTGCTTATTTCCTGCCTGTTCAATGAAATCATCCACAAATTGTTTTTGTGTTTCTTCATTCATTTCTTTTTTGACCAGTTGACTTGCTGCACTTAAAGCAACCTCACTAATGGCTTTTTTCATATCTTTTTGCGCATCACGCATCTGTCGCTCTATGTCTTCGCTCGCATTTTCTTTAATACGCTTTGCTTCATTATTAGCCTGTTCAATAATTTGTTGTTTTTCTTGATCCGCATGTGCTCTAGCTGAAACAAGAATTGTATGAGCTTCTTGAGAAACATTACGCATTTTCTCATCATACTTTTCTTTAACATCCTCTGCTTGTTTCTTTATTTCAACAGAAGAATCAATATTTTCTTGAATGAATTCTTGACGTTTCTGAATCAACATTAATAATTTATCCCAAAAAAACTTTTTCGCAAAACAAACAATCAAAAATGTTGAAATACAAACTAAAACAACATCGGTCAATGAAATACGCAAATAATTATCAATATTAAAATCAATCATTGCCGATTCCTCAATGGATTATCCTTTAATGAAGATTAATAAAATCGCAATAATTAAAGAATAAATACCAGTTGTTTCAGCTAAGGCAATACCTAACACCATGATAGATTGAATTTTACTGGCTGCATCTGGATTACGTCCAACACTTTCTGCACCTTTACTAGCTGCAATACCTTGTCCGATACCAGGGCCTAAACCAGCAATCATCGCAATACCTGCACCTAGACATGCCATACCTCTGACAAAAAATTCATTAAATTCCATTTTATTTTCCTCCTATTGTATTATTATTATTCTTCTTGTTGAGCCACTTGTTGTCCTAAGAAGAAAGAGCTCAAAGTAAAGAAGATATAAGTCTGAATAACTCCTGAAAATATATCAAAATAAATGTGTAAAAATGGTGTAATCGTCAAGCCTAATAATCCAAATGGAAATAAAGCCTTAATTAACGTATACACAAGTAAAGTAATAATACTTCCAGCTAAAATATTACCAAATAAACGCATTGTTAATGAAATAGGCAAAGCCAATTCCCCAATAACATTTAATGGAGTTAGTAAAAACATAGGTTCCGTCAACTCTTTCATACGAGCCAATAAACCTGCTTTTTTGATCGCATTGCCCTGAATCATAAGCCACATTGTAAGAGCCAATGTCGCATTAAAGCTAACATTGCTTGTTGGGTTTTGCAATCCAATTAAACCAATTAAATTACTGACAATCATCATCAAAATTAAAGTTCCAAACAACGGAATATATTTACGAGTTGTTTCTTTCAAATTATCTTTAATTATGTAAAGCACAAGATTCAACATTTCTTCACAAATATAAACAATTCCTTTACTTGCTTTAGATGGATCCTGATTATCAATTTTCTTTCCTGCAAAATAGAAGAAAATCGCAAAAACCACACATAACACAAGCCAAACTAAAATAGACTGTTGAATCTGCAAAGAATACTGACCAAAGTGAATGACAATTGCACTTACATCACTCATGAAGGTCCTCCTTTTCTTTTAATGCATAAATAAGAATCGCTGCCTTATTACACATGATTCCTATAAGTACTCCAAGTAATGATAGCTGTAAAAATTGACAAGCTACAAACACAATCCCATAGAAAAGATATCGTTTTACATAACCTGAAGTTCCTGCCTTTTTTCCATCTACTTCATTCGATGGTATGTTTAAGACCATACAAACGACCATATAATAACCTATCAAACCTGTTATACAGCCAATCCATATGGAAACAAAAACTTTTATTCCAAAATAAAAGCCAATAATTGAAACAAGTATAGTGAGTAAAAAAGTAAATAAATAAATTTTTCGATTTAATTCATTCATCTTTATACCTCGATTTTTTTACAAGTAAAATGATGCTACCAATCACACTATATAAAAGTCCAATCATCAAAAATAGGGGCAACGTATGCAAATGTGTATCAATAAAGTAGCCTAATAAACCAAAAATTAACATATTTGCGATCAACATGCCCGAAAATGCATAAGGCCTCATTATTTTGTTCCAAAAATTCGATCCCCAGCATCTCCTAATCCTGGAACAATATATCCATTTTCATTCAATTTTTCATCTAATGCAGCCAAGTAAACATCTACATCTGGATGTTTTTCTTCAACTGCTTTTACCCCTTCAGGAGCTCCGACTAAACAAACAAGGCGAATGTTTTTAGCTCCTTGTTTCTTTACCATATCAATAGCGGCGATACTTGATCCACCTGTTGCCAACATTGGATCGACAATAAGAACAATCGCATCCTCCATATTTTTTGGATATTTCTCAAAATACGGATGTGGCTCCAGGGTCTCTTCATCACGATACATACCAATATGAGCTACCTTTGCAGTTGGAATCAAATTTTGGATTCCATTCACCATTCCAAGTCCTGCTCTTAAAATAGGTACAATCACTACTTTTTTTGCAAGTTCAGAACCTGTATAAGGACAAATTGGTGTCTCAATATGAACATCATTGAGTGGAAGATCACGTGTCATTTCATAAACCATAAGGCTGCCAATTTCTTCCAAATTTTGGCGAAAATCTTTTGTTCCCGTTTCTTTATTTCGCATAACTGTTAGCTTATGCTTAATTAACGGATGATTATAAACTGTTAACATATAATATTACCTGCTTTCTAACTTCAATTATAACAAAGCTCGCTTCTCTTTCCAAACGAAAAAGAAGCCGAAAAAACTTTCCCGCTTCTATTCTATATTAAAATATTAAATAAATGTAAATTTTTGAACATTATTCACAAATTGTCACAATTTCGAACTGTTTTGCCGCTAAAACATCCACATGATTTAAATGAATATCTTTTTTCAAGGTCACATCATGAAATGTATCCAATGCCAAGTCTGGCGTATTTGCTTCTTCACTTAGATGTGCTAAAACGATTTTTTTTGTATTTTCATTCATCACATGAATAAGATTTAAGCTCGAATCTTCATTATTTAAATGCCCTGAATCCGATAAAATCCTTTGTTTTAAAAACATAGGACGATTTGTATGAAGTAAAGTATTGATATCATGATTGCTTTCAAAAATATAATAGTCTGCATTTTCTATATAAGGTTTAATTTGATTAGGAACATATCCTGTATCTGTCACATAGACAAGTTTTTTTCCATCACACTCAATCACAAAGCCAATCGTATTTGGTGCATCATGAGATAACCCCAATACTTGAACATTAAAATCATGGATTTGAAAATTCTGACCTGGAATAATATCGATTTTATTTAAGGCATCTTTTAAATCGCAATACGAATAAACATCTAAATTGCTAAAATGTTTTAATTGCGAAACATGATCCGTATGTGCATGAGTAATGAGAACACCATTTAAATCATTTACATGTGCATTCACGCTCTCAAAGCTATTCATTAAATATTTTTTTGTAGAACCACAATCAATTAGAATGGAAGAATCATTATGCCGAATCAAGCAGCTATTTCCTTTTGATCCACTACACAACAAATCAATGCGCATAAATATCATCTCCAGAGGCTTCTAAATTTGTAAATCTTGAAATATTCTTTTCAAATGCCAATTGAATCTTTCCAATTCCACCATTACGATGTTTTGCCAAAGATAAATCAACAACTTCTGTTTCCTCTTGAGATTCTTTATCTTTATCATAATAGTTACTACGATACAAAAACATAACAATATCGGCATCCTGTTCAATGGAACCTGATTCACGTAAATCTGATAACTGTGGCTCATGATCCGTTCTCTCTTCTACTTTACGAGAAAGCTGAGACAAGGCAATTACAGGACACTCCATTTCTTTAGCTAAGATTTTTAAATTACGAGAAATATCCGATACCTCTTGTTGTCTTGAATCCGCTCTTGTTCCTGTAATCAACTGTAAGTAGTCAATCACAACTAAAGAAATAGAACCATGTTCACTTTTTAATTTACGGCATTTAGAAAAAATTTGAGAGACCTTAATACTACTTGTATCATCAATAAATATTTTTCTTTCTCCCAAATGAGATCCAGCCTCATATAATCGAGACATTTCGTCATCCGTTAATTTTCCACTTCTCAATTTATCCGAATACACTTGTGATTCTGAACTCATTAGACGTTTCATCATCGAATCACTTGGCATTTCTAGCGAAAATATCGCAACAGCACCATCGTTTCTTTTCGCAACCTGACTTGCAAAATTTAAAGCAAGCGCAGACTTTCCCATAGCCGGACGAGCCGCAAGAATAATCAAATCTCCACGTTGAAAACCATTTGTCATTCGATCAAGTAACGTGTATCCTGTTTGAATTCCAGTTACACCCTTCATTGTTCTTAATTGTTTTAAATCATCAATAACACGATTTACAATATCACGACTGGATTCAAATTCACTTCCACGACGATGCCTTGTGACATCCATAATTGATTTTTCGGCATCATCTAATACTGTATCAATATCATCTGAAGAGTACCCTTCTTCACTAATGTGATCGGCCACATAAATCAATTGTCTTAATTGCGCTTTATTTTTTATCGTTTCAATATATGACTTTGATGTAGCACTCGAAATCGCACTATCAGCTAAACGAATAATATAATCTGCACCTTGGCTTGATTCCAGTTGATCCATTTCTTGCAAACGAGTGATCACAGTATTCATATCAATGGGTTGGCCTTTTTCATTGACATCTAAAATGGCTTGAAAAATTTGTTGGTGACTTGGCAAATAAAATTCATCCGTATGTAAATCCAATTCCTGGCAATCTTGCATAACTCTTGGATAAACCATCAAAGAGCCTAGTACCGATTGTTCTAACGATACGGCATTTGGTAATTCACGTGACATATTATGCCTTTTCACTTACATGGACAACAATTTCACCCATTACTTGTCCATGATATAAATCCACTTTTACTCGAGTTGTTCCTAAGCTTGAAATAGATTGATCCATTTGTAGTTTACGTTTATCAATTTTATATCCTTTTTTCGTCAAAGCTTCTACAATCTGCTTGCTGGAAACAGACCCAAATACAGCACCATTTTTTCCGGCACTTAATTTAAATTCTAAAGTAACATTTTTTAATTCTTCTTTAAGTTCTTCTGCTTCCTTTTTCAATTGAGCCTCTTGTTTAGCTCTTTCTTCCATTTGATGGTCTAAAACCTTGGCAGAACCTTTTGTATAAGCAATCGCAGACTTATTCTTAATCAAGAAATTACGTGCATATCCATCGCTAACCTCAACAACTTCATCTTTTTTTCCTAGTTTTCTAATATCTTTAAGCAAGATTACTTTCATCTTTTTGTTCCTCCTCAATACATTTCATTATCAATTCTTTAAATTCTAGAACCGATATATTCTCTCTTTCAGCAGCGGCAGCGCTAAAATGTCCACCACCATTTAATTTTTCCATTATTTTCTGTACATTATATGATCCATCACTTCTCGCACTCACGCCTACCTTTTTAGGATCTGTTTTTAATTTTGCGATTGTAAATGAAGCTTGACAACCTTTAATCAATAATAACGATTCTGAAACTTGTGCCATCATTGTTTTTTCTAGGCATTCATCTTCAATGGCCGCAATCATAAAATGCTCATAATAAGGCTTAGCTTGTTGAATAAAGGCATTCTTCATTGAAAAATGCAAATAATCTTCACATAAGGCTTTCTCAGCACGTTTTGAATTGGCTCCCCAATTTTGTAGGGCAGCAGCAGCTTCAAATGTTCTAGCATCTGTATGCATTTTAAAACGATTCGTATCAACTAAAATACCCAAATACATAATTGTAGCTTCCATTTCATAAATTGGAATATGATTAGGAATATTTTGCAAAAGTTCAACAATCAATTCACAAGCTGAACTTGCGGTACTTTCCACATAGGTTAATAATGGACGTTTCACAAAGGCATCACTACGTCTATGGTGATCAATCACTAAAATCCTTTTACATTTTTCAACAAATTCTTTAGCACTTGAGATGGCCGGAATTCCATGATCAGCCATAATTAACAAGTCTTTTTCATAATTCATGTGCATCATTGCTTCTTCTGGAGTGATAAAGTGATGGCGTTCATGAATTACATTTTCAAATGAATTCATCATTTCTTGAAGTTGCTCATCTCTTGGCACATCTTTTAAAAGGATGTACGCTTTTTTCCCTAAAGCCTGCACCCAACTTGATAAGGCCATACAAGCGCCCATGCAATCAAAGTCACTCATCACATGTCCTGCAATATAAATTTGATCCGATTCCATGATTGCTTCCTGGATGGATTGAGCCATGATTCTAACTCGTACTTTTGAACGTGTGGAACTTGTCTCTGAGTTTCCTCCCACAAATTGAACCGTTCCACCACTTGACCGAATTGCCGCTTGATCTCCTCCACGACTTTGAGCTAACTCAATAAGTTCATTGACCATATCATCTAGGACAGTAAAATCATTCGATCCATACGCAAAAGCCATACTTAAAGTGATAGAAACATCTAGTTTATTGGCTTCATCCTTAATGAGTTGAAGGATAGTAAAGTTTTTACTACGAACCTCACTTAAAATTTCTTTATTTAAAATAACAAGAAAACGATCTGAACGTAATCTTCGTACAAACATTTTATTTTCTTTAGCCCATGTTACCAAAGCGCCTCTTAAATGTGTATTAATTTGAGCCATGATTTCTTCGTTTTCATACGATTGATATTCGATATAATTATCCAATTGAAGCAAGCCAACGACAATTTCATTATCTAAGTATTGTCTACGCATTGTATAATAGTCCGTAATATCTTTTACATATAAAATTTGGGCATCTCTTTTACGTGTGATTTCATAAATATAATTATTTGATTTACCAATCACCATATCAACATCGTCATCAAATAGCGTACGAATATTTTCAATCCAGCTTGTTAATTTTTGATTTACCAAATAGATATCTCTTTCTTTAAAGAAAGGAGAAGTCCATGTAATTATATATTCTTCATTATAAGTAAGAATTCCGACATTACCAAAATCCAATGCTTCTTTGGCATCTTTTCCTAACACTCTAGATATATCCACTTCTGTTTTCATTCCATGATCTTTTAGAGCTTTCCAAAAACCAAAAAAAGTATAAACAAATAAAATAAGTATAATAACAGCTAAACCAGCATACATATACTCTTTCTTATAAATCAAGAATAAAACAAGTAAAAAACCTAAAGCCGATCCAATTGTAGATAATAAACGCCATCTTTCAAACTGCTTCATATCTTTTAACCTCTATTTCTCAATTGCAAAAGGCAATCTAACTCTCCCATAAGCATCCACAAAAAATTTAAACCTGGAATAAATGCACCAAATATAGATAAAAAGGCCCATTTTTTCTTTTGATATTTTATGCATAAACTCATAAAATAAATAATTCCAAAATACAACAAAATCACACAATCCACAAAATATAGAATTTGTGCAAATTCATTTATTTCCTCGCTACATTTTAGCACATTTTGAACAAAAAAGAATCCAATCCAAATAAAGGCCGAAACAAATCCAACCCATCTTGGACTTTCAATCTTATATAGTGGTTGTATAGGAACAATATCAATGTGCATACGCATACATATCATTAATGAAACAAGGTGAATGCACAAAGACTGTAAAAGGCCTAAACATCCAATCATTAAATATGTAAAAACTTTAATAGAAATAAAAGGAATAAATTCAGATATGAGGCTGAAATCTTCATAAAAATCAATCCCAAAAATTCCGCTCCACAATAAAATTATCATCAAATTCGTCAATGTAGATAAAATGAAGCAGAAGATAAAATTCGTCATGTTCTTATTCTTTTTGAACACGCCCAAGCCATAGATGAATCCTATTATAATCGATGTCCAACTATAGAACCAGGTTGTAAATCCTCCAAAGAACATGGTCATAATGCCCATACAAAAGCTTACGAGCAATCCAATTTTAAAACCAGATCGTGCTGTATAAATTAAGATCGGAAAAGCAAAAATCCAAGATGCACTCGTTTCAATCATTAAAGCACTTTGTTGATTTAAAAATAACAAAGCTCCATATATAGCGCATACCATGGCACCTTGTGTAATCTGTTTTGTATTAATCATGTTTTCATTATATAAAAAATAAAAAAAGACTTCAATAAATGAAGTCTAATTAGTCTACTACATATGGTAACAAAGCCATTTGACGAGCACGTTTAATAGCTGTTGCTAACATTCTTTGATATTTTGCACGAGTTCCAGTTACACGTCTAGGAATGATTTTTCCGTTAGCGTTAATGAAACGTTTTAATAATTCAACATCTTTGTAGTCGATTTCTTTAATTTTGTTTTTTGTGAAATAACAAACTTTTTTACGACCCATACGTTGTTTTTTGAATGCCATAATTATATCTTCCTTTCTTCTTATTAGAATGGTAAATCATCACTGGCAATATCCAGTGTATCATTTGCATCAAATGTAGAATCAAATGTATTTTGTACTGGTGCAGAATATGTATTTTGAGCAAAGCTTTGAGCTTCAACTGGTTGAGAATAATTGCTCGATTGTGCATTCTTTGGTTCTAAGAACTGAATGTTATCGGCAACGACTTCGGTTACATAAACTCTTTGTCCTTGTTGATTATCATAATTACGAGTCTGAATACGACCTTCCAATCCAATCAATGAACCTTTATGTAAATATTGAGTCATTAAATCTGCCAACTTATTCCAAGCTACACAGCTTATAAAATCTGCATCTGGCTGTCCTTGTGTCTGCATACGACGATTTACAGCCATTGTAAATGAACATACACTTGTTCCGTTTTGCGTTTTTCGCAATTCAGGATCACGAGTTAAACGTCCTACTAATACCACTCGATTAATCATATTTATTTAACCTCGATTATTTTTCGTCTTCAGTTTTAACAACCATAATACGAACTACATTGTTACTAATACGAGACAAACGTTGGAATTCGAAAACTCCTTCATTGTTAGCAGTAACATTAATTACTACATAATGTCCCTTCTTTTCATGATCGATTTCATAAGCGAATTCTTTCACTCCCCAGTCATCTACTTTATCAATAGATCCACCGTTGTCAGTGATTGTAGCATGTAAACGATCTGAAACTGTTTTGAATGCAGCATCATCTAAAGATGCCTTAACAATGTACATAATTTCATATTTTTTCATGTGTACACCTCCCTTTGGACTTTTTGGCTTCTAACGAAGCAGAGAGCAAGCATAAAAACCTGCCCTATTAATATACCAACAAAACTTTCGTTTGTCTAGCAAAATTTATCAAACTGTGCTATTGCTGCTGCTATTAGAATTCGAAAAAAGCGTCTATATCTCGGCAATTGAATAACCGAGGATTAGACGCTAGCTTGTTCTAAATGTAGAACTTTCTACATACTTATAAAACTACAAAACGAATTGAGAATTATATAGGTTGGCATAGAAACCATTTCTCTCCATTAAAGAATCATGATTTCCCTGCTCAATAATATCTCCATTATTCATTACTAAGATTAAATCCGCATTACGAATCGTAGACAAACGATGCGCTATAATAAAGGAAGTTTTTCCTTTCATTAATTCATCCATAGCCTTTTGTACAAGTTCTTCTGTACGTGTATCTACATTCGATGTAGCCTCATCTAAAATCAAGAATGGCTTTTCACTAACCATTGCACGTGCGATCGTCAACAATTGTCTTTGACCAACTGAAACTGAATTCTCATCATCCAGCACCGTATCTAAACCTTGTGGTAATGATCGAATAAAATGAGATAAACCAATTCGATCACAAACTTCCCATATTCTTTCATCATTTACCGATTCATGATTATAAACTATATTTTCACGAATCGTACCTTCGAATAACCAAGTATCCTGTAAAACCATCGTGAATAAATCATGTATATTTTCCCTTGTTAAATCATGAATAGACATACCATCAATCCGAATATCTCCTTTTTGAATTTCATAAAATTTCATCAATAAATTCACCATTGTTGTTTTACCTGCACCTGTTGGTCCTACAATCGCAATTTTTTGTCCTGATTTAGCTTTGGCTGTAAAATCATTAATAATGGTTTGATTTGGATTATATCCAAATTGAACATGATTAAACTCAATATTGCCTAAATAATTTTCTAGAGATAAATGTTTCTTTTCTTCATAATCCATCTCTTTTTCATCAAATAACTCAAATACTCTTTCACTTGCAGCAGCTGTCGATTGCAACGAAGTGATTGCTTGAGCAATCTGTCCTAATGGAGAAGTAAATAGACGTACATACGTCATAAACGCTACAATAACACCAAAAGTTATTACATTATCCATTGCTAGTAGTGCACCAACAATACATACAGCGGCATACCCAAAATTTCCAATAAAGCTCATCATAGGCATCATTAGTCCAGATAAAAATTGACTTTTGCGATTGGCTTCATACACATCTTTATTTAAAGCATCAAATTTTTCATCCGATTGTTCTTTAGCATTATACGCTTTAACCACAAGTAAGCCTGAATAGATTTCTTCTATATGACCATTTAATTTCCCTAGAGCCGATTGACGAGCACGGAAATACTTTTGCGATTTTTTCATAACAACAGCCATGAACACAAATCCAATTAAACTCGCAAAAACTGCCGTCAATGCCAACATCCAATTTGTCACAAACATCATAATCAATGTTCCCAAAAACAAGGTTATATTTGAAACTAAAGTAGATAACGATTGATTCATAGATTGTGCAATCGTATCAATATCATTGGTTACACGCGATAAAAGGTCACCTGTTTGATTTTGATCAAAATAAGATAATGGCAATCGATTCATCTTTTTAGATACTCTTAGACGTAAATCTTTCGCAAAACCATTTGAAATATAGGTCATGATCAACGATTGGAAATAAGACAACAATGCACTTGAAAGGTACAAAATCGCCAATAGGATCACAATCGATTGAATGGCATTTAAATCCATATGAGGTTTAATAACCGATTGAATCGATTTAGGCATTTGATCTATTTTTTTATAAAGCGCTGTAGCAGAAGTCTTTTTAGACATCGTAGAAACTAACTTTAAATATTCAATTTGATCCTGACTTGAAATCTTTGTGCCATCCACTTTAAATTCAGGAAATAGCACTTCTTTTTCATGATCTGACAATTGATCAAATACATGTAATGTTTCCTTTGTATCTGTCATATCTAAAGATTGAAATTGAATCATCAATTCCTGTTTTTCTTCTACAGACAAAGCATCTGACATCATAATCGATTGCATTTGTTCTTGTTGAAGATTCGAAGTTACTTTCTTCGTAATTTTCTTCATATTTTTTTGATTTACGATAAGCCCTGATGTGATTTCATCTGTTAATTTTGATAATTGATTTGGTGCCGAAATAGAAAGTACACTTGAGGCCACCGCAAAAATAAGAGCAATTAAAATCCCGACATGAAATCTTTTTAATTCTTTGAATAAACGAACAATTGATCCTTTAAAATCTTTTGATTTTTCATTTGGAAATTTTGAAGGTCTAGGCATTTTCTAATTCCTCCTTTGAAAGTTGAGAATACGCAATTTCTTGATACACTTTACACGTTTTCATCAATTCTGCATGCGTACCCATTCCAACACACTCTCCTTGATCGAGTACGAATATTTGGTCTGCATGAAGTATGGTTCCAATTCGAGCAGCAACAATTAATACCGTTGTATCCTTCATTTCTTTTTCGAGTGCTTTTCTTAATTTTGAATCTGTTTGATAATCTAATGCAGAAAATGAATCATCAAATATCATAATTTCTGGATTTTTTGCGATAGCACGAGCAATTGAAATTCTTTGCTTCTGTCCTCCAGAAAAATTACTTCCTCTTTGTGCCACTTGTGCATGGTATTGCCCCTCTTTTTCTAGGACAAAAGATTCAGATTGTGCAATTTGAATTGCTTTTTTTACCTGATCTAAATCATAGTTTCCGTCCTTCTTTTTTCCATACGCAACATTTGAATAAATATCACCCTCAAATAAAATTGCTTTTTGTGAAATATATCCAATTTTATCTTGTAAAGCCTCTTGCGTATATTCTTTGATATTATGACCGTCAATTAAAATTTCACCTTCCGTCACATCATAAAACCTTGGTATTAAATTCATTAAAGTACTCTTTCCTGAACCTGTTGATCCAATAAAAGCTACCGTTTGTCCTTGTTCAACTTTAAAGGTTAAATGATTTAAAATTGCAGATTCAGCTTGCGGATAACGGAAAGAAACATTTTTAAATTCAATCGTTCCTTTTTCTTCTGTTTCTCCCCTAAATGATCCTTCTTGAATGGATATTGTTGTCTGTAAAACTTCATTGATTCGTCCTGCAGAAACTTGGGCTCTAGGCCAAATCATAAAAATCATTGCCAACATCAAGAAAGCCATAATCACTTGCATCGCATAACTCGAAAAAACAATCATGTCCCCAAATAAAGACAATTTATCTACCATCATCGCTTCTTCAATAAGATAAGCTCCCATAAAATAGATAAAGAGTGTTAAAAAATACATGACCATATACATTACAGGCGACAATAAAGCCAGACATTTTTGTGTGAAAAGTTGCGTATTTGTTAATTCTGTATTTGCTTGTGCAAATTTATTTTCCTGATATTCTTCTGCATTAAATGCTCTTACCACACGTATACCAATCAAGTTTTCTCTCATGAGTTTATTGATTTTATCGGTTAATTTTTGCGTAACTTTGAATTTTGGAAGAACAAAAATCATTATTAAGAAAACTGTAACTAATAGAATCAATACGGCAATACTTGTAGCCGCTGACCATTGCCATGACTTATTTAATATTTTTGTGACAGCCCAAACAGCGGTGATAGGTGCTTTAACAATCATTTGTAAGCCCATAGCGACAAACATTTGAATCTGTGTAATATCATTTGTTGTTCGCGTAATTAAACTTCCTGTTGAAAAATGATGTAGTTCTTGTAGTTGCAAGTTTTCTACTTTATCAAATAAATCTTTGCGAACTCTTAAAGATAAAGTTGCAGACAAATCACTCGCAAGATAGCCAACAAAAACGGAAGATAATAAGCTCGCAAAAGCGCATCCAATCATATAGGCTCCATTTCTTAGAATGTCTGCCATTTCACTTCCATCTGTTTCGACTAGTTTTGTGATTTGAGACATATAATCAGGTAACTTTAGATCAAAATATACTTGTACACAAACAAGCATAATGACAAGAA
>CAVGPK010000008.1:0-45363 GCA_963631155.1 bacterium
CAAGCCCTTAGAAGCCACATCTATAACACGTAGTGCTTAGATGTGGTAGTTCACCAAAAAGTATAGAATGAATTCAAAGAAGAGGTGTTATGAATGAAATGGGGAATCATTGGTGCAGGAAGGATTGCACATCGTTTTGTGAATTCTTTAGAAAATTTAGAAGATTGCGAATTATACGCAGTAAGTTGTAGAACCCAAGAAAAAGCGAATGTATTTAAAGAAGAACATCATGCTTGTGTTGCTTATGCGGGGTTCGAGAACATTGTTAGAGATCCGAATATTGATGCAGTTTATATCGCAACACCACATCAATATCATTACGAGTGGATCATAAAATGTCTTGAGGCTAAAAAGGCAGTATTATGTGAAAAACCAGCTTGCATGAATTCTTATGAAATGAAACAAGTCATGCAATGTTCTAGAGAAAATCATGTTCTTTTTATGGAAGCAATGAAAACAAGATTCATTCCTTTGTACAAGGAAATCAAACGGAGAATTTATAATCAAGAAATTGGAGAGATTCTTTCTATAGA
Source organism: bacterium (assembly GCA_963631155.1). Lineage (GTDB taxonomy): Bacteria > Bacillota_I > Bacilli_A > Erysipelotrichales > Erysipelotrichaceae > Holdemanella. The sequence goes on from CAVGPK010000008.1 coordinate 534, forward strand.
AACAAGTCTTTGTAATGAAATGAATCTAGAAATGATCAAAGATACATATTTGATGGATCCTAAAAGTGGTGGTGTATTGACGGACACTGGTATTTATTGTATTGCTTGGCTTGAAGATTATTTGAAAGATTCTTATACAATTGAAAGTGTTGAAACGAACGTACAAAATGATGTGAATCTTTATACGAATGCTAAAATGCATTTTGGTAATGTATCTGCTGTGATGGAATGTGCAATGGATCGTAAGAAAGATCGTAACGTTATTATTCAAGGAACAAAAGGAAAGATCATTGTTGAAGATTTACATCGTCCTCAAAGGGCAATCATTGAAACTAATCATATAGAAGAATTCAATATTCCTTATGTAGTGGATGATTTTTATGGGCAATTAGAAGAATTTATTGGATTATGGAAACAAAATCAAACGGAAAGTAAAATTATGCCATTAGATTCATCTTTACGTTGTGCACAAATCATGGACGCAATACAGGAATATGTGAGATAAAGATATGTTGAAAGGTGTTATTTTTGATTTTAATGGAACGCTATTCTTTGATTCAAATTATCACTATGAAGTCTTTAAACAATTAAAGAAAGAAATCACAGGACAAGAATTAACTTTACAAGAAATGGAAAAAGAGTATTCTGGTAGACCAAATATAGAAATCTTTAAAAAGATGTCAAAAAATACTTTCTCATTAGAACAATGTGAATATTATTCTCAAAGAAAAGAAGAAATGTATCGTGAACTTGTTAGAAAGAATGATTCTCATCTATGTAATGGAGCAATTGATTTATTTGAATTTTTAAAGAAAAGAAATATTCCATTTACAATAGCTTCTGCATCTATTAAAGAAAATATTGATTTCTTTGTAGAGTGTTTTCATTTGAATCAATGGTTTGATGTAGATCAAATCGTATATGATGATGGAAGTTACAAAGATAAAACAATGATGTTTTTGGATGCGATGAATAGATTACATGTACAAGATCACTTTCTAATATTTGAAGATTCTTTGAGCGGTATTCAATGTGCTACAAAAGTAGGTGCTTCATTGATTGTGATTGAAAGAGACAATTTAAAAGATTGTTATTCAGATTATCCAATTATCAAAGTAGTAAAAGATTTATCAGGATCATTAGAAGCAGTGAATAAATTATGTGAAGCATAATTCTTTTCATAAGGAAAACAAATCATTTCTATTTGAAATCAAAATAGGAATTCAATCATAAAATAGATAAAATGATATTGACTTAAAGATTGGTTTAAGTGTTATATTTGATTTAGTTCTGAGGAGGACAACATAATGGAGACTTTTGATTTTATTCATAAGAAGTTTGGTTTTGGTATGATGCGTTTACCTATGAATGGTGATGTTGTTGATACAGACCAAGTTTCAAAAATGGTAGATTATTTTCTTGAGAATGGCTTTAACTATTTTGATACTGCCCATGGATATCTAAATGGTTTAAGCGAAAAAGCTGTTAAGACATGTTTATCATCTAGACATGATCGATCTGAATATATCCTAACAGATAAATTAACTGGCTCTTTCTTTAAAACCCAAGAAGAAATTAGACCATTACTCGAATCTCAATTAGAAGCAACAGGTGTAGATTACTTTGATTTTTATTTGATGCATGCTCAAAATGCTCGTGAATTTGAAAAATTCAAACAATGTAAAGCTTATGAAACAGCATTTGAGTTGAAGAAAGAAGGAAAAGTAAAACATGTAGGTATTTCTTTCCATGATCGTGCTGAAGTATTAGATCAGATTTTAACGGAATATCCAGAAATTGAAATCGTACAAATTCAATTCAATTATTTAGATTACAATGATCTATCTGTACAATCTAAACTTGTTTATGAAGTATGCGAAAAACATGATAAACCAGTATTGGTCATGGAGCCTGTAAAGGGTGGTAATCTTGTGAAATTGCCTCCAGATGCCCAACCAATCATTGATGCTTTGAATGGTGGTTCTAATGCATCTTATGCGATTCGTTTCGCAGCTTCTTTCAAAAATATGAGAGTTGTACTTTCTGGTATGTCTACGTATGAACAAATGGTAGATAATATTTCTTTCATGAAAGACTTCAAACCATTCACAAAGGAAGAATTTGAAGCAGTAGAAAAAGTTGCGGAAGTATTCCGTTCACATAAGATGATTCCATGTACATCATGTCATTATTGTGTAGAAGAGAATCACTGTCCTAGGAATATTCGTATTCCTGAAATGTTTTCTAACTATAATACAAAGAAAACCTTTGGAGATTGGAATGCAGACTATTACTACAATAATGTATTAGTATCTGATGGACATTCTAAGGCAAGTGAATGTGTGAAATGTGGTATGTGTGAAAAAGTTTGCCCTCAGCACTTACCAATTAGAGATTTACTTGTACAAGTAAAAGAAGAATTTGAAAAATAATAAGGTTAATATCAATCACACGATATAATTCAATCTTCGACAGTTGAATAGAACAAAAATGAGCGAAAAGTCCTAATTTATGGAATGATCGCTCATTTTTTGACTTTATAAAATGTTGTATGGGATTTTTAAATATTTGGTCTATTTGACGCTTACCATACATTAGAATATACTTAAGGTAATCGTTGCATAAAATAAAAAATTACCGTATTGAAAGCGAGGAAAAGAGAATGAATGTTGAAGCTGAAACACTTGACTCACTTCGTAAATTGGTAAGAAATCTACAGGATGAGAATAATCAATTAAAAGAAAAACTTAAAGAAGCTCATATAGCTTTTCCTGACAATAATGTATTTGAAAAAAAGATAGAAAGAATGGAAGAGTATGATTTGGATCAAGGACAGAGAATACTTGATAAGTACATTACGGAACAAATGGCAAATCAGTATTTTTCAATGTTTTGGGGTAGAACGGATGTGTACGCAAAGCGAGGTAAAAATGGAGGGTATTTTCCACAATGCGATAATCGCTGGAATGCTAATATTTGTCCAAAACAACATGGTATGAAAGTACATTGTGATGAATGTGAAAATACTCATTGGACATGTTTAACCGTAAGGAAGATTGTTGAGCATTTAATTGGATATAAAGAAGATGGATCAGATGTACTAGGCGTATATCCGCTATTACCAGATGGGACTTGTAGATTTATAGTTTTTGATTTTGATAATCATGAAAAAGGTGCAGAAAAATTGGATTTTGCGAATGAAACAGAAGAGTGGTATAAAGAAGTAGATGCACTGAGATTAATTTGTGAAAAAAATGGGCTTACTCCATTAGTTGAACGATCAAGATCAGGTAGAGGAGCACATGTTTGGATTTTCTTTAAAAAACCTATTTTGGCTTCTTTGGCACGTAATTTTGGATTTCTTTTATTAGATAGAGGACAAAATTCTATTAATATGAAAACATTTAAATATTATGATAGGATGTATCCAAGTCAAGATGTTACTAGCAGTTTAGGAAATCTTATAGCGTTGCCTTTGCAGGGACAGGCATTAAAAAATGGAAATAGTGCTTTTGTCGATCAAAATTGGAATGCATATCCAGATCAATGGGATATTCTTTTGAATCGTACTGTTAAACTGTCAATTGAAGATATTGAGAATCTCATGATAAAATGGAAAGACGAAATATCAGAGACTGTAGGTATTTCTTCAAGAAAAAATGTTGATCGACCTAAGCCTTGGAAAAAGAACCAAAAATTTAATAAATCTGATGTAGTTGGCAAAATGCATATTGTTCTTGCGGATGGTGTCTACGTTGATACACTGAATTTAATGCCAAGAATTCAAAACCAGATCAGGAGTCTTGCGGCATTTGATAATCCTGTTTTTTATAAAAACAAAAGATTAGGTTATTCGAATTATTATAATTTCAGCGCTGTGTATATGGGGAAAGATATTGATGGATATATTCGAATTCCTAGAGGACTCAGGGAATTGCTTTTAAGCAATTGTAAGGATGCAAATATAGAATATGACATTTTAGATCATCGAGAAAAGGGTAGGCCTATCAGAGTGTTATTTAATGGAGATTTAAGAACGGAACAAGACTTGGCAGCAGACAAGATGTTGCAACACGATCAAGGGATTCTTAATGCAACAACTGCTTTTGGAAAGACAGTTGTTTGCAGTTATTTGATATCACAGAGAAAAGTGAATGCCTTAATACTACTTCAGAGTAAGGATTTGCTTGAACAATGGGTAGAAGAATTGAATAAATTTTTGGTGATAAACGAAGAACCTCCGATTTATATAACAAAATCAGGAAGGAAGAAACGTAGAAAAGATGTTATTGGAGTTTTAACAGGAAATAAGAATACATTAACAGGTATTGTTGATGTTGCGATGATTGGCTCTATGTATGGTAAAGGGAATTTTAATGACTTTATTAATTCTTATGGTTTGGTAATTATGGATGAATGTCATCATTGTGGATCGAATACTTCAGTAGAAGTGATGCAAAAAGTGAATGCTAGATATGTATATGGCGTTTCTGCAACACCTAAGCGTGGAGACAATTTGGAAAAAATTGAGTATATGCTTCTTGGTCCAATAAGACATAGTTATACAGCAAAAGAAAGAGCGGAGAATCAGGGGATTGGACATTTTGTATTTCCTAGATTTACAAGAGTAGTAGCTGTAAATGAAACCAAAAATGATATAAATAGTGCTTACAATTTGATTAGTAATAACATAATTAGAAATGAAATGATAGTAGAAGATACAAAAACTGAAATTATGAATGGAAGAAAACCTGTCATTCTTACAAGATATAAGGAACAAGCTAGATGTTTATATTCTGAACTTAAGGAAGCTGCGGATTTCGTATTTTTGTTATATGGAGATAATTCAGACAAAGAAAATTATGAAATTCGAAAAAAACTTAAAGAAATATCGGATGACAAATCAGTTTTGTTAATCGCAACGGGACAGAAGATAGGTGAAGGATTTGATTTTCCTAGACTTGATACTTTAATGCTTGCGGCACCAGTTTCTTTTTCAGGAAGATTAGAGCAGTATGTTGGAAGATTGAATAGAGATTATCCTGGTAAAAAAGATGTGGTTGTTTATGATTACATCGATTCTCATCTAACAGTTTTTGATAACATGTATGCAAAAAGGTTGCGGACATATAAACAATTGGGATATTCAGTAGTATCCAATACGATTTTAGGTAAACAAATCGCTAATGCTATTTATGATTCTGAAAATTATTCAGATGTTTTTGAACAGGATTTAGTTGAGGCTGAAAAGCAAATTATTATTTCGAGTCCTCAAATTACACAAGAAAAGATAAGCGGAATGATTTATGTCACTAAAAATAAAATTGAGTCAGGTTGCAAGATTACAATTATAACAATTGCACCTGAAAATATATCATATGGAAGTTCAGAATATTATTATGAACTTATTAAAGAGCTTAAAGAAGCGGGAATCCAAGTAATTACTAAAGATGTAGTTGATGAACGTTTTGCGATTATTAACGAAGATCTTGTTTGGTATGGTGGAATGAATTTGCTTGGAAAAGAAGATGTGTGGGATAATTTGATGAGAATTAAATCTGCATCTGTTGCAGAAGAATTGCTTGAACTATCGCTAGGATAGAAAAATAGAAAGATGGAAGGTCTATGACAGAACTATTTAATCTTAAAAATTTTGATGAGTATAAAGAAGATAATTGTAGAGAAGTTAAAAAAGCAGAAGGTGGATTACCGATGGCATTATGGGAAACATATTCATCATTTGCTAATTCTAATGGAGGCGTTATTATTCTTGGAGTTGGCGAACGACAGGATGGAAGTTGGTATACAACTGGGATGAAGAATGTAGAAAAATTAAAGAAAAATTTTTGGAACACAATTCATGATACAAAAAAAGTTAGTGTTAATCTTTTATCAGATAAAAATGTGAAATCTTATGAGGTAGGGACGGATGCTATTTTGGTGATTCAAGTACCAAGGGCTAAAAGAGATCAGAAACCGGTTTATATTAACGATGACTTATTTGGTGGAAGCTATCGAAGAGATTGGGAGGGTGACTATCATTGTTCTAAAGCTGAAGTAAAGGCGATGCTAAGAGATGCAATTGAAGATAGTTCAGATATGAAAATAATTGAACAATTTGATTTGTCTGTAATTAACTCTGAATCTTTACAGGGATATCGTAATTACCATAGGGTGTATAAGCCAGAACATGTTTTTCATAGATTATCGGATGAAGAGTATTTGATTAAAATAGGAGCAGCAGCTAAAACTGAAGATGGGAAGATACACCCTACAGCAGCAGGACTTTTAATGTTTGGAGAAGAATATAACATTGTTCGTGAATTCCCAGAATATTTTTTAGATTATCGTGAAACACTTGATCCAACAATAAGATGGACGGATCGTGTGCAATCCAGCTCTGGTGAATGGACTGGAAATATTCAAGATTTCTTTTTTAAAGTTAGTAATAAGATTAGCCAAACGATAAAAACACCATTCAAATTAGAAGGGATCACTAGAGTTGATGATACTCCTGTGCATAAGGCTGTGCGAGAAGCATTAATTAATTGTCTTGTAAATGCAGATTATTATCTTCCACAAGGAGTGGTCATCAAAAGGGATGTTTCTTCTCTTATAATTGAAAATCCGGGAAGTATAAGAACTGGAAAAAAACAAATGCTCAAAGGAGGAATATCGGATCCTAGAAATAAAAATATAATGAAAATGTTTAATTTGTTGGGGATGGGAGAAAGAGCCGGCGGAGGAATTCCGGATATTTATCAAGTTTGGGAAGATCAAAATTGGAAGACACCAATTGTTGAAGAATTTTATAATCCTGATAGAACGAAATTATCGCTTGAATTTGTTGAAAAACAAGCGATAAAAACAAGCGACAAAAACAAGCGACAAAAACAGGCGATAAAAACAAGCTATAAAGATAATCAACAAAAACAAACATTAAAAATAAAAGACAATTTAATACTAGATAAGTATGAACTTATTCGACAATATTTACAAGAAAATGGGACTTCTACGACAAATGAATTAGCCCAATTGATAGGTTTGAGCCCATCAAGAACAAGAGCTATTTTAAAGGGGATGCAAGATATAATGCCAGAAGGGGCAAATAAAAATAGAAAATATCGATTAAAAAATGATGAATAAAATAATCTAATGTAGGAAGAGGAAAAATGAAGAAAATACTATACGTATGCCATGGCAATATATGCAGAAGCCCAATGGCAGAATATATCACAAAAGCACTCACAAAAGAAATTGAGTGTGCAAGCGCTGCAACAAGCACAGAAGAAATTGGGAACGATATTTATCCAAGCGCAAAACGAAAATTAAAAGAAAAAGGAATATCTTTTTCTAGACATTATGCACGTCAAATTCGTAAACAAGACTATACATATTATGATTATATTTTATGTATGGATGATGCGAATTTACGCAATCTTAAAAATTACTATGAACAAGATCCAGAAAGAAAAATTTATAAACTCCTTGAAAATCGAAGTGTCAGTGATCCATGGTATACAGGTGATTTTGAACAAGCCTTTGATGATATTTATCAAGGATGTACAAGCTGGATAGAAAGGATATTAAAATGAGACAAAATCTACACACGCACTCTACTTTTTGTGACGGTAAAGATACCATAGAAGAAATGGTAAAAACCGCAATCGAAAAGAAATTTGATATTCTTGGCTTTTCGGGACACGGACACCTAAGTATAGATTCAAGTTCTATGCAAGATACGCAAGGTTATATTGATGAAGTATTAAAGATGAAACAAAAATACAAAGACTCGATTTCTATCTATTTAGGTATTGAACAAGATATGCTTGAAAGAATTCAAGATAAAGCTGTTTTTGACTATGTGATTGGAAGTAAACACTTTTTAGGAACCATTCCAATAGACTATTCTAAAGAAGTCTTTGAACAACTTTTACAATCCTACCAAAATGACGCTTATGCCATGTGTAAAGATTATTATGAAGACTTATCCAATATGGCAAATTGGAATGAAGTCGACATTATTGGACATATTGATTTAATCTCAAAATATAATGAAGACCAATCTTATTTTCATTTTGATGATCCCAAATATTTTAATTCTGCCTGCGATTGTATCGATCGACTCTTAGAAAAAAATAAAATTTTTGAAGTCAATACTGGCGCTATTGCTAGAGGATATCGAAAAAGTCCATACCCATATAAAAATCTTTTAGCCTATTTATATGAAAAAAAAGCACGCATCCTACTCAATAGCGATTGTCATAATCGCCATGATTTGGATTGTGCCTTTACAGAAAGTTTGGAACTCATTAAAAAATGTGGATTTAAAGAAATGCAGATCATGACAAAAGAAGGATTTAAACCCTTAGAAATTGCCTATTTCAAATAAGATAAAGCTCTCTTATTTACGTTTTTGACCGCAATCTCTAGTTCTCTTGCGCTCATTCTTTTTGCCCCATTCGCAAAAATCGCATTTTGAATAAGCCCATCACTAGAGGCAACGGATAAATCGTATTTCCCTTTTAAATCATGTACCAATTTTTCGATATAACGATCGGCTGTTTGATTGTATTTTGTATAAACCACTTCTAAACCGGCATACTGTGAATTAGATCCTACACTATTCTTAACACGATATCCATCAAACACAAGAATGAGCTTGATTTTTTTGTAACCCTGATAATTGGAAAGTTGATCCATTAAGGCTTCTCTAGCCGATTCAATATTTGGGATTGATTTTAAATTGTCCCACGCAAAAATCATATTGTATCCATCTACAATTAAACAATCAGGCTTCTTATCGGAAATGGAAACGGAATTTAAATTCAAATCAACCTTGGACTTCTTTTTGAAGTCCTTTTCTTTTTGTTTATTATTTCCACCTAAAGAATTGAAAATACGCTTTACCTCTTCTTCACTAACTGTATATTTTCGAGCTGAGTAATTGGAAGAAGACTCTTGTTTAATGGATACATGCATATGCTCTTTGACCTCGTCCCAAGCCACAAAATAACCAACACCATGCTCACAAAAAATGGATCCTGTCGGATTTTCTAAATCAGCCTCACTATCATAATGGATTTGATGAACGATTTCTTCTTGATCCACACATTCTTTGTATGCATCAAAAACACATTGAAATTGACCTTTCCCCTTTGTATAAGCCAAAACATCTTTTTGGTAATTCATTAATAAACGAATCGGACCTGAACCATGGATATGAACAAGATTGGATGTATCTTGCTCAATAGAAAATGTACAATGTTTATTTTCTAAATCAAATAATGCTTTTGAAACATGGCTGTTTTCTATAATCAATTCAAATTTATAATAAGGCTCTAAAAGAATACTTTGAGCCTCCTTTAATCCTTGTCTTACAGCTCGATAGGTTGCCTGCCTAAAATCTCCCCCCTCTGTATGCTTCTGGTGTGCTCTTCCATTGATTAAAGTGATTTTCACATCCGTAAGAGGAGATCCTGTTAATACACCTTTATGTTGTTTCTCTTTTAAGTGTGTTAATACTAGATTTTGCCAGTTCAAAGCTAAGTCATCCCTTGAACAATTGGATTCAAAAATCAATCCTTTCCCCCTTGGTTGCGGACTTATTTCTAGAAGAACTTCGGCATAATGTCTTAAAGGTTCATAATGGCCTACACCATATACCTTTTCCTGAATCGTTTCTTTAAAAAGGACTTTTCCTGCGCCAAAACCAACTTTTACTCCAGAGCGCCTTTCAATTTCTTTTTGAAGAATTTCCATTTGAACATGGCCCATTAAGCGAAGATAAATCTGTTTTGTCTGATCATTATATTCAATATGTAACTGTGGATCTTCACTAGCCAATACGCTACAATAGCGCATCATATTCAATACATCACAACCCTCTGGAAGCAATAATTGATAGTTCATATAAGGGTTTAATAAGGGTTCTTTTAAATCATTTTCAAAACCAAGACCAGAGCCAATGTGTAAATTTGAAATACCTTTTAAGGCTACAATCATACCTGCACTTGCTTCTTGAAGCATTTGACTTTGTTGACCATTATAAATACGAATTTGATCTACCTTTTCATTTTCACCAAGCTTATCCTTAACATGAAGGGTTCCACCCGTTATTTTTATGTGCGCCCAACCTTCTTGAATCTTATATACTCGTGCACCAAAATCAGCTGGGTAATCAGGAATAAAAGATAAATCTACAATCGCATTCATAAGCTGTTCAATGCCATCTCTTTTAAGGGCAGAACCAAAGAAAACAGGAAAACATTCCCTTTTGAAAATAGCCTTTTGAAGAAGCAAGGAACCAATTTCATTGGTCTCGATGTAGTGATTCATCAAATCTTCGTTGACCATCGCAATCGTTTCTAAATCTTGGCTTAGATAATCAATACAATTTGGACTTAAATGAGATTGCATTTCTTCTAGTAATTCTTCTCTTGTTTTATAGCTAATATCCATCTTGTTTATAAAAATCAAAGTGGGAATTTTATAATGTTCTAAACATTTCCAAATCGTTTGTGTATGAGATTGTAAACCGTCTTGACCATTGATGAGTAGAATTGCCAAATCTAAAACTTGCAGGCTTCTTTCCATTTCGCTAGAAAAATCTACATGGCCAGGCGTATCAATCAAATAGACTTCATTTTCTTTCCAAGTAAAGTGGGCTTCTTTTGAATAAATGGTAATGCCGCGATCTCTTTCTTGATCATCATAATCTAAAAAAGCATCTTTATGATCAACGCGTCCCATCTTTCGAATGATATTTGATGTATAAAGCATGCTTTCGATGCAGGTTGTTTTTCCTGCATCGACATGAGCTAATATTCCAGTTACGATTCTTTTCATAGAAATATTCTATCATGAAAATAAATTTAATGTTTTCTGAAAAAATTTACAATATCTATTGATTTTAAAAAATGGATTGATTATAATTTAGACATCCTTTTAAAGGCAATGAAAAGAAGTAGTAATCGTGTACGCTTATTTAAAGTGAGTTCTTGATGGTGGAAATAGAACATAAGCCCAGGGTGAACGTGTCTTAGAGCTAAGCTTTCGAAAGTGTGAGGAAGCTTCGGATACTCCCGTTAAGAGTTAAGGGCCTGTAAGAAAATGCAGGAAATAAGGTGGTACCGCGATTGTATAGTCGTCCTTGTAGAAATACAATGGCGGCTTTTTTTATTAGGAAGGAAAGAGAGATATGAAAAAAGGATTAAAGATTTTATCAGCATTCATGATTAGTATTATGATGCTAAGTGCTAACATTTTTCCAGCCTTTGCACAAGAGGATGAAACGGATGATTTGTTGGCTAGAATTCAAGAAAGAGGAGAGTTAGTTGTTGGAACGTCACCGGATTTTCCACCAAACGAATTTATTGACTCTACCAAAACAGGACAAGCCCAATATGTAGGTAGTGATATTGAACTTGCTAAATACATCGCACAGGAATTGGGTGTTAAATTAACAATTAAAGCATCAAGCTTTGATACGGTACTTGCTAATCTTCAAACGGAAGAAATTGACTTGGCAATTTCAGGCCTTGCGTATACGCCAGCTCGTGCGCAACAAATGGAAATGTCTATTGGATATAACTTAAATGAAAAATCAGGTGGACAAGCGGTTATTATCGCAAAGAAAGATGCGGACAAATATTCTAAATTAACAGATCTTTCTGGATTAAAGGTAGCCGCTCAACAAGGTTCAATTCAGCAACAATATACAGAAGATCAAATCCCAAATGCTGTTTTACAAAGTATTTCTACTATTGATGATGGTATTGCCCTATTAAAGAATGGTAGTGTACAGGCTGTTGCATGTGCAGAAGGTACAGCAGATGAATATATTGCGAAAAATGATGAATTAGCGAAATTAGATGAATTGTTTGATATCAATCAAGCGTATGCAGGAAATCGTGTAGGTGCTCCATTGGGAGAAAAACGCTTGATGAAGGCTGTAAATAAGATCCTAAAAAAGGTGAATAAAAAAGGCTTATACGAGAAGTGGTATGCAGATGCCAAGAAACAAAGTGCTGAACAATTCACTTTAACCGCAACAGATTTCTTTGGAACATGTGTACAAATCGTTCAATATTGCTGGCCTCAACTATTAAAAGGTTTAGGCATTACTTTAGCACTAGCAGCAATAACTGTTATTTTTGGTACAGTTTTAGGTGGTGTTTTAGCTTTAATTAAGATGGCCAAAAACAAGGTTGTACAAGCAATTTGTTCTTTATATGTTGAATTGATTCGTGGAACACCGTTATTACTACAATTATGGTTGTTTATTAATATTTTCTCATATATGACAAATGGAAATATGCCAATGATTGTCAGCGTTATTATTGCGTTGGTTATTAACTCGAGTGCTTATGTGGCAGAAATTATTCGTTCCGGAATTCAATCGGTTGATACAGGTCAAAGAGAGGCGGCTAAATCTTTAGGTATGTCGAACAAGCATACTATGACAAAAATCATTATTCCGCAAGCTATTAAAAATATTTTACCAGCCTTAGGTAATGAATTTGTCATGATGATTAAGGAAACGTCTTTGGCTAGCACATTCTATATTGGTGAATTAATGACTGTAAATAGTACGATTAAATCGGCTACTTATAAATCAATTGAACCACTTGTAATTGTTGGCTTGATCTACTTTATCGTAACGTATACATTATCTAAATTAGTGAAATATATGGAAAGGAAGATGAGTGTCAGTGACTAATGCATTAATTGAAGTAAAAGACTTACATAAAAGCTTTGGAGATTTAGAAGTTTTAAAGGGAATTAACCAAACCATTCATCAAGGTGAGGTTGTGAGTATCATTGGACCTAGTGGTTCAGGAAAATCAACTTTCTTGCGTTGTTTAAATTTATTAGAAAAACCAAATCATGGACAAATCATTTTTGAGGGTGTGGATATTGCAGCACAAAATGTAGACATTGATCAACATCGAAAAAAAATTGGAATGATCTTCCAACATTTCAATGTATTTCCTCATTTAACGGTTTTAGAAAATATCACAATTACACCGATTTTAGAATTAAAAACGCCAAAAGCTCAAGCGGAAGCAGAGGCAATTGAACTTTTGAAAAAAGTAGGATTAGAAGATAAGAAGGATGAATATCCAAGAAAATTATCAGGTGGACAAAAACAACGTTTAGCTATTGTGCGTGCTTTGGCAATGCATCCAGATGTGATTTTGTGTGATGAACCAACGAGCGCACTTGATCCAGAAATGGTAAAAGGTGTTTTAGAGGTTATTAAAGAATTGGCCGATCAAGGAATGACTATTGTGATTGTAACGCATGAAATGGCGTTTGCGAAAGAAACAAGTGATCGTGTTTTATTTATGGATGAAGGAATCATCCAAGAAGAGGGTACGCCTGAAGATATTTTTGAGAATGCAAAAAATCCAAGAACAATTCAATTTTTATCGCAAGTATTATAGGAGGAACTTTCATGAAGACATCCTTTCAATATGATCATTATTTTGATTATGATGAAGTCACAAAGTGTTTTAAATATTTTGAACAAGAATATCCAGACTATGTATATTTAGAATCCATTTGTACAACGAAAGAAAATAAGGAAGTTTGGGCTATCACTTTAACAAATTCAAAGACTGGAGATGCTTTAAGTAAACCGGCATTTTATATGGATGGAAATCATCATGCAGGTGAAGTCACGGGTTCTATGGCTTGCATGCATTTTGTAGATGTCATTTTAAATAATTATTTAGATCTTCTTGATGATAAGACGATATATGTAATTCCGAAGATTTCCCCAGATGGTAGTGATTGCTACTTACATAGTGCAACAAAGTTAAGAAGTGTGAATCGATTGTATATAGAACATGAAAAGGGCCTTCATGAAAAAGATATGAATGAGGATGGAATTATTGCGATGATGCGTGTTCCATCGAAATATGGAGCTTGGAAAATTAGCGAAGACAATCCTTTTATTATGACAAAAAGATTACCGGATGATATAGAGGGAGAATTCTACAATGTCTATTCAGAAGGATATATTGATGAATTTGATGGACTACATATTGATATAGCTAAGCCTGATTTTGGATTGGATTTCAATCGAAACTATCCTTTTGGATGGTTCATTGACGCTAGACAGCCTGGAGCCGGTAAATATCCGTTATCGAATCCTGAAAATAAAGCGATTGCCGATTTTGTGATTGATCATAAAAATATTGGTTCTGTTCTTACAATGCATACGACAGGTGGCGTATTGGTCTATCCTCCTGGAACAAAGCCTTCTAAAGAGGCGGATTCTAGAGATATGAAAATGTTTAAAGAAATTGGACAGATGGCAACAGAAGAAATGGGATATCCAGTTGTGAATATTTTTGATAATTTCTTAGTGGATACTGAAAATTATTCGAGTGGGGCTTTTGATGACTGGTGCTATCATACGCAAGGAATCCCTGCCTATACTGTGGAACTTTGGAACTTAAAAGAAAGAAGCGGCTGTAAGGAACAGTGGCCAGTCAATCGCGATAAGACAGATGCACAAAAAGAAAAAGAATATGTGATGATGGTTAATTGGGTGAAAGAGCATTGCCCGGAATGTATTTTACCTTGGAAAGAGGTGGAACATCCTCAACTTGGTAAAGTGGAAATTGGGGGAATGGACTTTAAGTTTTCTTTCCAAAACTGTCCCAATAACTATTTGCTAGAGGAAGTAGAAAAGACAACTCGCTTTGCACTTCGTTATGTGAAGGCTTTACCTAAACTTGAATTTGAAAATGTTACTGTTGAACAATTGGATACACACATTTTTAAGATTAACGTTGTCGTTGAGAATGTAGGCTATTTACCAACATATATTTGCCAAGAAGCTAAGGTGGCTTGTGTAAATAAGGATATGGAAATAACATGTAGTGGAAATACGATTAGTACGCAAGGAGAAATAAAAGAGCTTGCGGGCTTTGGAAATATTCAAACCGAATATGGCTATGATGGTATTTCTACATATAATAGTGAATATTGTGCAAATCAAGTAACTTGGATTGTACAAGGTGATGCAGGGGATGAAATTGAACTTTGTGTAAAGAGCCAAAAAGCAGGTGTTCTTAAAAAGAAAATAATTTTATAAAAGGTCGGAAGACCTTTTTTTGTGGTATGATAAAACTACTTTGTGGAGGTGTATGAATATGAATGCAGAATGGTCATTAGACATCTTGTATAAGGGATTTGATGATCCTAGTTTTAAGAATGATTTAGAAAACCTAGAAAATGTGGTAGAAGAATGTAATATATTGAGTAAAAATTTATCGCATTCAAATGAAAAAGAGGATTTAATTTCGATCATTTCCGTATTAGAAAGATTGGAAGTGCTTGTTCGTAAATTGGATTCTTTTGCTTCATTAAGCCAAGCAACTAATACTTCAAGTGCTGTGGCAGCAGCTGCTTGTGATAAGATTGCTTCGATTGTTTCAAAATCAAGTAAGGCTCAAGCTATTTTTTCTCGTTATATTTCTGAGACAGAAAATTTGGATATCGAAGAATTATCGGATTATGCATATTTCTTAAAAGCTACAAAAGAATCTGGAAAATATTTGTTGAGTGAAGATGTAGAAGAGGCACTTTCAAAGATGGATATTTCTGGAGGCAGTGGTTGGGAGAAGCAACAAAGCTTTCTAACAAGTGCTTTAGAGGTGGAATATAAGGGGGAAAAGCTTCCTTTGTCATCAATTCGTAATATGGCATATGATGAGGATAAAGAAGTTCGTAAATCGGCTTATGAAGCAGAAATAAAGAGTTATGCACCAATTGCGGATGCGGTGGCTTTCTCTTTGAATAATATTAAGTTACAAGTGATTCAAGAGGCAAAGATGCGTGGCTATGAAGGTGTTATGGATATGCAACTACATCAGTCTCATTTATCAGAAAAGACTTTGAATGCGTTACTTGGTGCTATTGAAAAATATTTACCTGTATTTCAGGATTATTTGGTGACAAAATCTAAATTGTTAGGTTATGAAAACGGTCTTCCTTGGTATGAATTGTTTGCGCCAGTTGGAAAGAGTGCGAATAATGAATTTACAATCGAAAGCGCAAAAGAGTATTTGACTTCGCATTTTAGACCTTTTAGTGATGATTTGGCCGATATGATGGAACAGGCTTTTGATGAAAACTGGATTGATTTTTATCCACATAAAGGCAAGGTTGGTGGAGCTTTCTGTGCAAACTTACCTTTTGTGAAACAGTCTAGAGTTTTAACAAATTTTGATGGAGCTATTGGAGATGTGGTGACTTTGGCTCATGAATTAGGACATGCATATCATGGATTAAATATTCAAAGTCATCGTCCTTTGAATTGGAAATATTCTATGCCAGTTGCTGAAACGGCAAGTACTTTTAATGAAAATATTATTATGAACGCAGCTATTGATGAGACAACAGATAAAGAAGTGAAGCTTGGATTAATTGAAAATCAACTTCAAGATTTAACACAGGTTATTTGTGACATCATGTCTCGTTACTGGTTTGAAAAGGCTGTTGTGGATCGTCGTGAAGAGGAATTCTTATTTGCGGATCAATTGAATGAAATTATGTTGGATACGCAAAAAAAGGCCTATGGTAAGGGCTTAGATCCAAATTGTTTACATCCTTATATGTGGGTTTGCAAGTCACACTATTACTCATCTCATTTAAGCTTTTATAATTGGCCATATGCCTTTGGAGCTTTGTTTGCGCGTGGCTTGGTTGTGAAATATCAAGAGATGGGAAAAGAGGCCTTTGTTCCAAAATATAAAGAGCTTTTACATACGACAACGATTGCGAGTGCAGAGGATACTGCCAAAGTTTTAGGCATCGATTTAACGGATGAAGCTTTCTGGATTTCGGCATTAGAAACCGCAAAAGCTCGTATTGAAGAATTTAAAGAGTTAGCGAATGTTGTTAAATAAAGAAGATTTCATCGTATTGGGAAATAATCCAGTCACAGTAGCTTGTCAAAGTGGAAGTGTGATTGATTTATTTAAAGAGAATCGATATACGCATGGATATGTGTCTTTTGTGGCAAGTGATGATTTTGAAACGTATCGTCATATTGGATTCAAGAATACAAAGAAAGATGTATTTAACGCTTACGGAAAGAGCTATGTAAAGAAGTTTGATCGAATAAAGGATCGCATCTATTTGTATGGACAAAATCAACAAGATATGGAATGTATTCAAAGTTTTGTTGAGTATGCGTATAGGGAATATATTTTACGTATCTATTTTGATGAGTGTAATAATATTCAATTTGTTGTTTATATCAAAAATTATGAAAAAATCAAAGAAGTCTGACTGTAGGGTTGGACTTTTTTAAGACAAATTCCAAAAAAAATACGTATAAGAGAATGGGTCAATTGAAAAGCTTAGAATTGACCATATGTCGTATACGACATATAATAGTGTTGAGAGAGGAGGAGTGTAGTGTACGAAGTTGTTTTTTATGATACTGTAGAGGAAAATGTCCGGTACAGGAATTATTGGATTCATTAGAGCCAAAATTGTTAGCGAAGACATTAAGAACTATTGATTTGTTAGAGATGAATGGACCGATTTTGAGAGAACCATATTCTAAACAATTAAAGGATGGGATTTTTGAACTTAGAACAAAAAAAGGGACAGATATAACGCGTGTACTATATTTTTTCTTTGTTGGAAAGAAAGTTATATTAACAAATGGATTTGTAAAAAAGACTAAAAAGACACCTAAGTTAGAACTTGAACGAGCCAAAAAGGTATAAATTAGATTATGAATGGAGATATGAAAATGAAAGCTTATAAAGAATATAAAAAGAAAGCATTAGAAGATTTAGATGTAAAGATGGAATATGATTCATTACAACCTGAATTTGATATTATTCAAGCAATGATTGATGTTAGAAAACAACAGAATATGACGCAGAAAGATTTATCTGAAAAGACAGGTATTACACAGGCTGATATTAGTCGAATTGAAAATGGCACAAGAAATCCGAGCTTAGCTATGGTAAAAAAGTTAGCCCGTGGTTTAGGCATGCAGTTGAAATTAGAATTTATACCTATTTCACAAAAAAATAAAGGGTAACTTTACTCAATTTTTAAAACGAAAAAAAAGTCTTGCACAAGGCAAGACTAAATTACAATCTCTTGCTCATCTCGAATGTTGAAATAAGCTAAGACATCATTTTTATGTACTTCTTTTTCAACTACATAGCCATCATCTAGAAAATCATAAGTAAAACGTTCGGCAATCTCTCTAGAAAGTGTCCATGAAACACCATCGATTTTATCTGCTTTTTTTACGCCGCGATAAATTGTGATGGTCTCAGGAAGACTATCAAAATATTCCAAATCCTCTTTGGTCATAAGCTCTTCTCGTTTACATTCTTTCAACATTTGACGCTTTCTTTCTCGCGTCACTTTAATGTCTTTACTTGGCGTTCTAGCGGAAATCCAGGCATATCTTAGTAGGCGACCTTTGTCTTTTGTGTTCAAATATTTAAACACAAATGAAAGGAAGATTAAACGATAATTTTTAGTAACCATATGAAGGATATTTTCAGCACTCGATTCTAAAATCTTTTTAGTGTACCTTTCTCTAACCTCTATCATCTTATCTTTTTGATTTAAGACATCGAACTTGTTTCCTTCTTCATCAATTTGATAGTCGAACTCAAAAAAAGGATGGGAAACCTTATTTTGATCTTCTGAGTCTTCTAATTTTTTAACGTCAATGTTCAAGAAACTGATGGCGGTCTCTCGAATGACTTCTAAACTTGTATACATACTCATATTATAGCACCGATTGTTAGAAAATATAAGACTTTCACAAAATATGGGGTTTACATTTTTTGAAAATCCGATACAATAAAGACAATTGAGGGAGTAGTCTCACAATAGTGTGTATTAGTCAACATCGCGAATGATTTACATTCTGGCTAAACTTAAAGACAAGACTCATGAGAAGTTTTTTTCTCATGGGTTCTTGTCTTTTTTTGTTAAGAGGAGGAAAAAGTATGGAATGGTATAAAAAGAGTGTCGAAGAAGTTATTGAAAATTTAAGCACATCCCTAGATGGACTAAAAGCTGAACAAGTGATTTCGAATCGAAATCAATATGGTTGTAATGAGATAGAAAGTGAAAAAGAAGAAAGTGTGCTTTCTATCTTTCTATCTCAATATAAAGATTTGTTGGTTATTGTCCTTATTATTGCAGGAATCATATCTGGTTTTACAGGTGAAATGGTAAGCACTGCTGTCATCTTTGTTGTAATCACAGTGAATGCGATTTTAGGCACAATCCAAACAATAAAAGCACAAAAGTCATTGGATAGTTTAAAAAAACTATCATTGCCAACAGTCAAAGTAATTCGAAGTGGAAAACTAACACAAATACCATCGGATGAACTTGTGGTAGGAGATCTTGTCAGTATTGAAGCTGGAGATATTATTGAAGGTGACGGAAGACTTATATCGGCAAGTTCTTTACAAATAAATGAAAGTGCTCTAACGGGTGAATCTTTAGCTCAAGATAAAAATTGCGACATTCTTGAAAAGGAATGTGGAATCTCTGATCAAACCAATATGGTATTTTCAAGCTCACTTGTTACTAATGGTACTGGAAAATACATAGTTACAAGTGTTGGTATGAAAACAGAAATAGGAAAGATTGCCACAATGCTTCAAAATACTAAAGAAAGAAAAACGCCTCTACAAGTTTCGTTAGATGATTTTTCTAAGAAATTAACCATCTCTATTTGTATTATCTCTATATTGATTATGTGCATGAATATTTTTATTGCGCATGAAGATATTGTAGAAGCACTTTTAATTGCCGTCGCATTAGCTGTGGCTGCAATCCCTGAAGCACTTGGATCCATTGTTACGATTGTATTATCAATTTCAACGCAAAAAATGGTGAAAGAGCATGCGATTATCAAACAATTAAATGCGGTAGAAAGTTTAGGCTGTGTATCGGTTATTTGTTCAGATAAAACAGGAACGTTAACACAAAATAAAATGACAGTCACTGATATGTATTTGAATTTAGAACATGTGGAAAAATTAGATGTAAATGATCATGCCCACGAAGTGTTCTTAAAGACATGTACTTTATGTACAAATGCGACAGAAACCATTGGAGATCCTACTGAAATTGCTCTTGTGGATCTCTATAATCAGTATGACTATACACTATCCGCCACAAGAAAGTTAGAACTTCCCTTTGACTCCGTACGTAAATTGATGTCTGTATCTTCCAAAAATCATTTGTATACAAAAGGGGCGGTAGATGAACTATTAAAGATTTGTGACACGATTTTAATTCATAACGAAGTCAGAAAACTAGAAAAAGAAGATGTAGAAAAGATTCTTTTTGAAAATGAAAATTATGCAAAACAAGGACTACGTGTTTTGGGCTTCGCATATAAAAAATTTGAAAAAGAAGAGATTACTTTTTCAGATGAATCCCATTTAACCTTTGTGGGTATGGTAGCCCAAATGGATCCTCCACGAGTGGAAAGCGCTACGGCAGTAAAACAATGTAAAGAAGCTGGCATTAAACCTATTATGATTACAGGAGATCATGTGATTACCGCAAGAGCGATCGCAAAAAAAATTGGTATTTACCAAGAAAATGATCTTTGTCTATCAGGAAGTGAGCTTGAAAAAATGAGTGAAGAACAGTTGGATGAAATTTTGCCTCAGGTTTCCGTCTATGCCCGTGTGGCTCCTGAACACAAAATTCGAATTGTACAGGCGTGGCAAAAGCGTGGCGATATTGTTGCGATGACAGGAGATGGTGTTAATGATGCTCCGGCATTGAAACAAAGTGATATAGGTGTTGCGATGGGTATAACAGGTACAGAAGTAAGTAAAGATGCAGCAAGTATGATTTTGACGGATGATAATTTTGCGACGATTGTCAAAGCTGTTATTACAGGAAGAAATGTTTATGCGAATATTAAAAATGCGATTATGTATTTATTGTCAGGAAACTTTTCAGCCATTCTAGCCGTACTGTTTTGTTCGATTGGCCAATTCCCAAATCCATTTATGGCTATTCATTTATTATTTATTAATCTAATTACGGATTCTTTACCTGCCATTGCGATTGGTATGGAAAAAGGAAGTGATGATATTTTACATGAAAAACCAAGAAGTTCAAAAGATTCGATTTTAAATAAGAAGACGATGATTCAAATCGGATATGAAGGATGTATTATCTTTGTATTTGTAATGATTGCCTATTTTATTGGATTAAAAGAAAATGAACTACTCGCAAGTACAATGGCTTTTTCTACCCTATGCTTATCTCGTTTATTTCACGGATTCTCTTCTAGAGGAAAATCTCCTATTTATAAATTATCTATCAATACGTATTCGATTTTAGCCTTTGTGACTGGCTTTGTTTTGTTGAGTCTTATCTTATGCATTCCAAGTTTACATGGATTATTTAGCGTAGGAGAAGTTACATTTAAACATTATTTCTTCATTCTTCTTTGTTCTATTTTATCTTTTGTTTCTGTTCAAATCACAAAGATGGTAAAATAAGAAAAAAAGAAGGTTGGATATTTTATGAAATATGCGATAATAAACGGAAAAATATTAGATGGATCCAAA
This sequence comes from bacterium, assembly GCA_963631155.1. Lineage (GTDB taxonomy): Bacteria > Bacillota_I > Bacilli_A > Erysipelotrichales > Erysipelotrichaceae > Holdemanella. Next base: position 22,148 of record CAVGPK010000008.1, read on the forward strand.
GATATGTATGTACAAAAAGGCCTTGTGATCTTGGTGGAATCAGGAAAAATAAAAGGTATTGTATCGAGTGATTTTAAATTATCAGGTTATAAAATTATTGATTTACAAGGTCAATACATTATGCCAGGCCTTATTAATATGCACGTTCATTTGGCAGGAAATGGAAAGCCGCAAAAGAAACAAAGAGACAATGAGAAGCTTGTGAATCTGATTATGTCGACATCGTTATCTAGAAAGATATCGTACAATTTAGTTTGTGGTTTTGCCAAAGATGAACTTTATAGTGGCGTTACAACAATTCGTACCGTTGGTGGATTGAAGAATTTTGATACAACACTAAGAGATCAAATTCAAGCAGGTAAAAAAGTAGGGCCTAGAATATTAGCGGCCAATGAGGGGATATCCGTTCCTCAAGGGCATATGGCAGGTTCGGTTGCGATTACGGCACATACGATTGATGAAGCTTTAGATCATGTAGACCAGGCAAAAAGTGAAGGCGTAAATTTAATTAAACTAATGATAACTGGTGGTGTCATGGATGCCAAAGAAAAAGGCGTACCTGGGGTTGTGAAAATGCCATCGGACATGATTAAAGCTGTATGTGATAAAGCACATGCACTAGGGTATATAGTTTCGGCACATGTGGAATCTTTAGAAGGTGTTAAATTAGCTCTAGAAAATGGTGTGGATTCGATTGAGCATGGAGCTAAATTAGATGATGAAACCATTCGCTTGTTTAAAGAGAAACGTGCTTTTTTATGCACAACGATTTCGCCAGCCTTACCTTATGCATTATTTGATCAAAAGATATCGAATACGAGTGATGTTGAAAAATATAATGGAAATATCGTTTTTGAAGGAATTATTGAATGTGCAAAAACTGCCTTAGAAAATGGTATCCCTGTTGTATTGGGAAATGATGTAGGATGTCCTTGGATTACACAATATGATTTCTGGAGAGAATTGTATTATTTTCATAAGTATGTAGGTGTCAGTAATTCATTTGCCCTCTATACCGCAACAAAGAATGCTGCTAAATATGCAGGCATTGAAGATATAACAGGATCCATTACTCCAGGTAAGTTTGCAGACATGATTGTCACAAAGGAAAATCCATTAGACGATTTACAAGCTTTACGACACGTTGAAATGGTTATTCATCAAGGTAAAATTATTAAACATCCTAAAGTTAAAATTCGTAAAGAAGTTGAAAAAGAATTAGATAAATATTTATAGGCAACCAATTTGGTTGCCTATTTTGCGATAGAATATCCATTTTTTGTGGTCAGTTTGATTTTATATAATTCACGATCGGCCTTTTTATATAAATGCATGAAGTCATTGCCAAATTTTGGGCTGAAACAAGCACCTGCACTCATGGATAAAGTGTGAGTTTTAATTTCGTTGATTTTTGTTTCGTGTACATCTTGAATCAATTGATGTAGTGTTTCTTTAATTACATCTTCACTTTTGGCTTCTTTAATAAATACGACAAATTCGTCGCCACCAATTCGACCAATAATATCATTTTCCATAAAATGGGATTTCAATATTTTACCGATTTGAGTTAAAACGATATCTCCTACCAAATGTCCATATGTATCATTAATAGATTTAAAATTATCTAAGTCAAGAATAATGAAGCAATGAGATTGTTCACTGTTTTCTTTTAGATAATGATCAATGGCCTGTTGCGTATAATTTTTATTGTAAAGCTGCGTTAGGGCATCTATATGTGCTTCTTTAGACAAGCTTTTACGTTCTTTTCTATTTAAATAAATAATATAAATCAATAATATAGATGTAAGTAGGATGAATCCCACTAAAATGTTGATGGAATATAAAGTAAAGAAATGAAATGTAGATTGAGCCGCTTGAATAGGAACTACATAACCAATCATCCAATCATTGTATCCACTTGGCGCATAACAGAAGTATTGTTTTTCATTTCCTTCGATAAGGACAAAGCCTTTCTTTTTCTTTTTGAAATCTTTTAAAATTTTCTTCTTCTGTGCCGAAAAAGAGTTTTGAGAAAAAATTGTATTACTATTAATAGTAATTTCATCCGATTGTGCAATAATATTTCCCGAACTATTCAAAATCAAGCTATACCCTTGCCCATCAAATAGATCATCAAAAAGCATATGACTGATTTTTGTGACATCATAAGAACCGGCTAAAGCGCCAATAATTTCATTTTCATGATAAACCGGAACAGAAAAAATAATTTTGGTCTTCTTATCTACACTACTTTCAAGAGGATCCGAAAGTGTTTGTTTCCCTTCCATCGCATTTTTAAAGTATTCACGATTTGACACATTTTTAATATTTCCATCATCATAATAAGCCGTTCCATCTGGTGTAATAAAGGCAATACGGCCTAAATCAGTATTATTGGACATTGACTTTAACATGTCCATGTATTGAGAGGATGCATTTTCTTCTTTACCAACAAAGACCGCAATTTGATTTAGATATTGAAAATGCATATCTAAAATGCTTTTTAAATGAATCGTTTGTTTATCCATGTTGCTGGTCAATATTTCTCTTGAATTTATGACGATTTGATTTTGAATCGATGTAAAAAGTATAAGCATCGCAATAATCAAGCACAAAACATAACTAACAATCGCAAGAATATATTTTTTTGTGACATTCATGTTTTCACCTTTTCTAAATAAATTCTAACAAAAAAAGCTTGAGAAATACATAACTCAAGCTAAATAGTTTTTCTTTAATGTGTTAAGACAATGAATAAAAGCTGGAATTAAGAAGCAATCCGCAAAAATCCATGCCAAAGGAGAGGCGAAACAAGCGGCCATAAAACCATAGATGGGTACAAAAACTAAACCAATGATCGATCTTGCGATCATTTCGGCAACACCGGCAAACACCGCAAAGCCAGAAAATCCCATCCCTTGAATGGTAAATCGTACCGTATTCACAAAGACAAGTGTGACATAGAATGCCGCATTAATCAAAAGGAATGTGTGGGCTTGAGAAATGACAGTTGTTTCACTTTTATCAACAAACAATAAGATTAATGAATTACTTGCGAAGAAGAGGACGATTAAAATCACAATCGCATAAATACAACCAATTAATGAAGACGACAAGAGACCTTTTTTTACACGATCAAATTTTTGAGCTCCTACATTTTGCCCACTATACGTAGCCATTGTAGAACCTAACGCATCAAATGGACACATCATAAATAAGGATAGTTTATTTGCAGCAGTCATACTCGCAACCGCAATAGAGCCTAATGTATTGACAGCCGTTTGTAAAATGACACTTCCAATCGCTGTGATGGAATATTGAAAGCCCATTGGAAATCCCATAATAATTAATTTCTTTGTATGAATTTCATCCAATTTTAAATCTTCCTTTTTAAAATGAAGGAGAGGTACTTTCTTTAGAATATAGATCAAACATAAAATGCCGGAAATGGCTTGCGACAAAACGGTTGCGAAGGCTGCCCCAAAGACCCCCATATGAAAGCTAATGATAAAGAGTAAATCAAGACCGATATTTAATAAGGCGGAAATCACAAGGAAAATAACAGGTATCACGGAGTTACCTAAGGAACGTAAATATCCGGATAATAAATTGTATAAAATAGTTGCAGGTATTCCGGCAAAGATCACAATCAAATAGGTGTAGGATAGATCAAAAATATCTTTTGGCGTCTGCATCCAGGTTAATATTTGCGTACATAATAAAAGGGTTGAAACTGTCATAATCAGTGCAATAATAATTGACAATGTCGTTGAATTTCCTACATATTTTTTTAAGGCTCTTTCATCTTTTGCACCGAAAGCTTGCGCAATTGGTAAAGAAAAACCAGCACATACGCCTTGGCAAAAACCAAGGATTAAAAATAAAATACTTCCTGTAGAGCCAACGGCCGCAAGGGCAGACACGTTTAAAAATTTTCCTACAATGATGGTATCCATTAGACTATAAACTTGTTGAAACAACATTCCCATGAGTAAAGGAATTGAAAATCCTAATATTAATTTTGTAGGTGAACCAATTGTAAGGTCTTTTGAATTTGTCTTTTCCATAATCTCTTTCTCCCTTAAAAAATTAGCGCTATAAACATATCACAAAAAGTGACGATTGGAAATAGATTAACTACGACTAACCGTTCCTTGTGAAAAAGCTCACATTTGCGTGTATAATAAAAGGGACAAGCTCCCAACATTAAGAGAATTCTGCGTGAAAGGTGCAAATAGTTAGGTTTATTTTAGCTATGCTCTTTTTGTGTGGGCATAGCTTTTTTTAGATTGGAGATGACTATGGAAACAAGAGTTGCGGTTATGGGAATTATTGTGGAAAATAATGATTCCGTTGCATCATTAAATGATATTTTACATGAGTATGGGAAATATATTATTGGACGTATGGGAATTCCTTATAGAGAAAAGAAAATTAATATTATATCGATAGCGTTAGATGCTCCTCAAGATACGATTTCAAGTATGGCAGGAAAACTAGGGAATTTAAATGGTGTGAGTGTAAAAACAGCCTATTCGAATGTGGTGAGCCATGATTGAATTTTTTAATTTGATCGATCGTTTAGAAAAAGAACATACATTAAGTGTAGAAGAATATGAACAATTGATCTTGAATGAATCGAAATTATTGCGTATGTACGCATCAAACAAGGCAAAAAAAATAGCACAATCTATTTATTCAAATGATATTTATGTTCGAGGATTGATTGAGGTAGGAAATTATTGTCGAAATGATTGTTTCTATTGTGGAATTCGTAAATCAAATAGTTGCGCACAACGTTATATTTTAAATGAAGAAGAAATCTTATCTTGTTGTAAAGAAGGATATGATTTAGGTTTTCGAACTTTCGTTTTACAAGGTGGAGAAGGCATTTATAAGCCTGAATTTGTAGAACAGATTGTTAAAGAGATCCGTAGCTTATATCCGGATTGTGCGATTACTTTATCTTTAGGAGAAGAAGAAAAAGATGTATATCAGACTTGGTTTGATGCGGGGGCAGATCGATATTTGTTGAGGCATGAAACAGCGGATAAAACGCATTATGAAAAGCTTCATCCTAAAGAGATGTCTTTTGAGCATCGTATGAATTGTTTAAAAGATTTAAAAGAGATTGGTTATCAGGTTGGCTGTGGTTTTATGGTTGGATCTCCCTATCAGAGTGCACATTCGTTGGCGTTAGATTTAAAATTTATTGAAGAATTTAAACCTGATATGTGTGGGATAGGTCCCTTTATTAAACAGTCGGATACACCTTTTAAAGATTATGAAAGTGGTACGCTCCATCAAACTTTGTATTTATTATCATTAATTCGCTTGATTCAACCGAATATTTTGCTTCCGGCAACAACAGCTTTAGGAACGATTGATCCTACCGGAAGAGAACAGGGGATTTTAGCCGGAGCGAATGTGGTAATGCCAAATCTATCGCCAGTATCTGTACGTAAAAAGTATGCGTTATATGATGATAAGATTTGTACGGGTGAAGAATCCGCCCAATGTAAAGGGTGTTTATCAAGAAGAATGGAATCGATAGGTTATAAAATAGTTTGTGATCGTGGAGATATAAAAAAGTTGGAAAAGAGGAAATAGAAAATGAGTATTTATGATGTGAAGTCTTTAAAGGCAGAAGAATTTATTAATCATGAGGAAATTTTAGATACGATTAAGTATGCACATGAAAATAAACATAATGTGGAATTGATTGATCAGATTTTAGAGAAGGCTAGACCACAAAAAACGGCCCAAGGCATTCATTGTGAAGGATTAACACATCGTGAAGCAAGTGTTTTATTGGCATGTGACATTCCTGAAAAGGTGGAGGAAATGTATAAGCTTGCCAATGAGATCAAGCTTGCGTTTTATGGTAATCGTATTGTGATGTTTGCACCCTTATATTTGTCAGATTATTGTGTTAATGGATGTGTATATTGTCCATATCATGCGAAGAATAAACATATTCGTCGTATTAAATTAACACAGGAACAAATTCGTGATGAAGTGATTGCCCTTCAAGATATGGGACATAAGCGTTTAGCTATTGAATCTGGAGAAGATCCAATTAATAATCCGATTGAATATATTTTAGAATCGATTAAAACGATTTATTCAGTCCAACATAAAAATGGAGCTATTCGTCGTGTAAATGTAAATATTGCGGCGACTACAGTTGAAAACTATCGTAAATTAAAGGAGGCTGGAATTGGTACATATATCTTATTCCAGGAAACATATAATAAGAAGAGCTATTTAGAACTTCATCCTACAGGACCTAAGCATGATTATGATTATCATACGGAGGCTATGGATCGTGCCATGGAAGGTGGTATTGATGATGTTGGTTTAGGCGTATTGTTTGGATTGGAAAATTATGAATATGAATTTGCGGGCATCTTAATGCATGCTGAGCATTTGGAAGCAGCTCATGGTGTAGGACCTCATACAATTAGTGTACCTCGTGTTAAACATGCGGATGATATTGATCCGGATGCATTTGACAACGGCTTAGATGATGAGATTTTTGAAAAGATTATCGCATGTATTCGTATTGCCGTTCCATATACAGGTATGATTATTTCAACACGTGAAAGCAAGGATGTTCGTGAAAAAGCTCTCCATTTAGGTATTTCTCAAATTAGTGGTGGAAGTCGAACGAGTGTTGGTGGATATACAGAAGAAGAGCGTCCAAAGGATTCAGAACAATTTGATGTTTCAGATCAACGTTCATTAGATGAAGTTGTTCAATGGTTAATGGATATGGGCTATATTCCATCTTTATGTACGGCATGTTATAGAGCGGGAAGAACGGGAGATCGTTTTATGGCTTTATGTAAGACAGGACAAATTCAAAATTGTTGCCATCCAAATGCGTTAATGACTTTGTGCGAATATTTAGTAGATTATGCCAGTCCAGAAACAAAAGAGCTTGGATTTAAGTTGATTGATGAAGAGTTAAAAAAGATTCCTAATGAAAAAGTGGAAAAAGTCGCTCGCGAAAATATTGAGGCTATAAAATCAAGTAATCGTAGAGATTTCAGGTTCTAGTTATGGCAGATTTAAATAGTACTGTTAGTGCCAATCGTGTTCATATTGGTTTTTTTGGATTAAGGAATGCAGGAAAATCAAGTGTGGTCAATGCGATTACCAATCAGAATATGTCTTTGGTGAGTGATATTAAAGGAACGACGACAGATCCAGTTTCGAAGGCTATGGAAATCTTGCCTTTGGGACCTGTTGTGATTGTAGATACGCCTGGTATGGATGATGAGGGAACTTTAGGGAAGCTTCGTATTCAAAGAACATTAGATGTTTTAAAAAAGGTGGATATGGCCGTTTTGGTTGTGGATGCGAATAGAGGTTTACAACCAATCGATGAAGAGTTGATTTCTTTGTTTAAAGAGAAGAAACTGCCTTACTTTATTGTGTATAATAAGTCGGATTTAGTAGAAGAAAAGAAGACATTAGAAAAGAATGAGATTTATGTTTCAGCTATTCAAAATGAGAATATCGATGCATTAAAGGAATTGTTGGCAAGTGTTGTTAAAGAAAGAGAAGAAAAGACGATTGTTGGAGATTTGATTGAGGAAAAGGATGTTGTGGTTTTAGTGATTCCCATTGATTCATCGGCTCCAAAAGGGCGCTTGATTTTACCTCAACAATTGGTGTTAAGAGATGTTTTAGATCATCATGCGATTGGTATTTCTTGTCAGGTGGAAGAATTAAAGAAGACGATAAATCTGTTTCATCCAAAACTTGTGATTACGGATTCACAAGCGTTTGAAAAGGTGTCGCAAATTGTTACTAACGATATCAAACTTACTTCTTTTTCCATATTAATGGCAAGATTAAAAGGAAGTTTGGATACGGTTGTGCATGGAGCAAACACGTTGGATACTTTAAAGGATGGAGATACAATTTTAATTAGTGAGGGTTGTACACATCATCGTCAGTGTGAGGATATTGGTACAGTAAAACTACCGAATTGGATTTTAAAGTATACAAATAAGAAATTAAATTTTGAATTTACTTCAGGACATGGGTTTAAGGAAGATCTTTCAAAGTATGCCTTAGTTGTTCATTGTGGAGCTTGTATGTTGAATGAAAAGGAAGTGCAATCTAGAGTCGTGGATTGTAAAAAACAAAATGTTCCATTCACAAATTATGGTATTGCGATTGCGAAGATGAATGGTATTTTAGATCGTTCGATTGAAGTGTTTAGTGCGTAGGGATACGCACTTTTTTTTAAATAAGCTTCCAAAATGGAAGTTTATAATTTTTCTTTAATCTTTTTAAATTGCATGTGAACAAGAATAGAGATAATGACTTCATAAATTAATGGAATCGAATGTTTTTCAAATAAACATCTCATTCCTAATAGTAGCGTTGGATAGAGGTAGAATATTGATTCTAATAAAATAATCATGTTCAGTTACCTAAGAAAAGACTTAACAGGAATAGTATAATGCCTATGATTATCCCTATTAAAATTTTTTGCGGTCTTTTTTGCATAAATAATGTTAAAGATTTCAAAAAGAAAGATACCTATCAAAATTGAAATTATTTTCATATTAATCTACAACTGGTTTATCCGTTTCTATACCGTATTTACATGCATAGCTATTTCCAGTTTTGACACATACATTACCCGTTGATGTTGTATAATTCTGAATACTGCTTGAAGTAACCGTAAATAAGACTACAGCAACAACAATTCCTCCAGCGGGATGTGCCATGCAAAAAGCAACGATTCCAGAGATTACACTTGCGGCTAGTTGAGCACCTGAATATCCGGCTGCATAATATAAAATACCATCTATAATCCAACCTACTAATATATCTTTAACATTTACTCGAATTTGATTGCTTGCTCGTTTACCATTTATGTATACTCCGCTTTTTTTAACAATAATCTGTTTGTTTTCATGTTTTGTTCCAACTAATTGAGATTTTGAAACTATGTAAGAATTTTCTTCGTAAACATTGTTTCCTCTTTTTGAAATTTGGGAAATTTTAGATGCTGGAATAATTTGAGTGTCTTTTGCCAATAACGGTGTTGAAAACAATGAACATGATAAAACAATTGATAACATAATTTTAATGCTTTTTTTCATATATTTTCTCCTTTAAGTTGATAAGCACTTGATTATTTTTATTATATGTCCTCTATGTTATAAAAATTATTTTTCATGTTTAAAAGGGATAAATCATGATTAAAAGGTATAAATTTGATGTATAATATGTGCAACTTGAAAGGTTGTGAGATTTGATGAAGAAAATCTATCTATCTTGTGATATAGAGGGAATATGGGGGAATAGTAATCCAAACCATACGGTACAAGGCTCTTATTTGTATGAGGAGTATTGTACGAATATGTTAAATGAAGTCAATTTAGTGATTGATTTGTTGTTTCAAAATGGAGTCGAAGAAGTGGTTGTCAATGATGGCCATGGCAATATGGATAATATGCTTCCTTCAAAACTAGATTCTAGAGCAGGCTATGTATCGGGTAATGGAGCCTATAAAGAATTCGGTATGATGGAAGGGTTCGATGATAGTTTTGATGGTGTGATGTTTATTGGTTATCATTCTAGAAGCAATAGTCATGGTGTAATGGCCCATACGATTTGGGGTACGATGATCAATCGTATTTTAGTGGATGGAAAAGAATTAGGGGAAAGTGGTATTAATGCCTTGTTGGCGGAAGAACTAGGTGTTCCTGTTCTTTTGGCAAGTGGGGATAGCGAATATGGAAAACAAGTACAAGAAGAGCTTGGCTGTGTATTTGTGGAAACGAAGAAGACGTTGAGTGCTCAAAGCTGTTTTTGTCCATCAAAGGATGAATTAGTGAACCGATATAAAATGGGAGTTGAAAAGGCATTAAAATCACATTCTATATCCCCATCTGTTTCAAGTCATATAATGGATATTACTTTTCATCATAGTCGTAATGCGGATTTTGTCTCTCGTATGGATGGAGTTGAATGCATCGATTCTTGTACGGTCCGCCTTTCTAAACCTAATTATTCTTCTTTGTATAAATACATGCGTTTTGTGATTAAAGTATGTAATGCTTATGGAAAATAAACAAGTGATTGAATTGTTGAAGGCGGATGTTGTTCCAGCATTAGGTTGTACAGAACCTGTTTGTGTAGCTTTATGTGTAGCTAGAGCTAAAAATGAACTAGATGAAGAAGTAAAATCAATCGATATTGTGGTTAATTCTGGAATCTATAAAAATGGCATGTCGGCAGGTATTCCGCATTCTGATAAGGTTGGTTTAGATGTTGCGGCAAGTCTAGGTGTGTATTTAAATTTTGAAAAGGGGTTAGAGCTATTTGAGGATATTGATGAGGATATTCTGTTAAAAAGCTCTAAGCTACATCCTTCCATCCTTGTGGATTGGAGCCAGTCTTCATTATATGTGAAGTGTGTATTAAATCAGCAAGTGACATGTATTATACAAGAATCACATACGAATGTGGTTTATGTGGAAAAGTATGGCAATGTCTTATTTAAAAAAGAGCTTGAAAAGAAATCGGATTCTTTGTTGGATCTCACTTCTTATTCTATTTCTGAAATTCGTGCTAGTGTCGATGAAATACCTTATACAGATCTGTTGTTTTTGCTTGAGGGTACGTATATGAATGAAAGATTGATTCGAACAAAAGATTGTGGGATGGGTTTGAGTGAAGCGATTCATGATGAAATGAAAGATGGAACATTACTTACAAGTATTATCTATAAGGTCTCAAAAGCAACAGAAAATCGATTGAATGGATGCATATATCCGGCTATGTCTAGTTTTGGCGCAGGTACAAAAGGATTGGCAGTAACTATACCGATTGATGAGGTGGCAAATACATATCGGATTGGATTAGAAAAACATGTAAAGGCTTTGGCGTTTGCGCATCTTATCAATCGATATATCAATTTATATATTGGAAAGTTATCGAGTATGTGTACTTGTGTTATGGCAAGTAGTATCGCATCGAGTGCAGGAATTACGTATTTACTTGGTGGAAATGATACACAGATTAATTATGCGATACGTAATATGACAGGGGCAGTGACTGGTATGATTTGTGATGGTGGCAAGGTTGGTTGTGCTTTAAAGGTGGTGAATGGATCCACGTCGGCTTTAATTTGCGCATATTTGGCTCTTGGTGATGTTGGATTAAGAAAGAGTGATGGAATTTGTGCTGAAAGTGCAGAGGATTGTATTCGAAATATGGCAAAATTATCCAAAGTGAATATGGATAGAGAAATTATTGATATTATGGTAAACAAGTAAAAACGACCTTGGATGGAGGTCGTTTTTACGTATTATTTGTTTTTTTAGGAGAGAGATATGAATATTATATGTATATTCATTGCCTTATCTTTAAGGCACTTATAGAATAACATTGTGTTTTCAAAATATTTTATGAAAACTATGTTAAAGAATGTGATATTGGTTTTGATTGTGTGAAATTTACAATGTAATTTGGAATACGTGTACGGCAATGTTGAAATAGACTAGGATGGAACATGTATCGACAATGGTTGTGATGAGTGGGCTTGCCATAATGGCAGGGTCTACGCCTATCTTATTGGCGAATAGTGGAAGCATGCATCCAATTAATTTAGAGAGAATGACAACGACGATTAAGGATAGGGCGACTACAATTGCGATATCTAAATTTTGATACTGGATAAAAATACGAAGACCATTTGCGCCTGCAAGAATTGCGCCGACGATAAGTGAGATTCTAAATTCTTTAAACATGACCTTTAAAATTTCTTTGAAATGAATTTCACCTAAGGCAAGGCCTCGAATGATAAGGGTTGAGCTTTGGGAACCACAATTTCCTCCTGTATCCATCAACATAGGAATAAAGGAAACCAATAATGGAACAGCATTAAAGGCATTTTCATATTTTGTGATGATGCTTCCAGTGATTGTGGCTGAAAACATCAAGACAAGTAACCACATGATTCTATGTTTTGCATGCTGCCAAACCGTTGTTTCAAAATAACCTTTCTCACTTGGCTCCATGGCGGCCATTTTGGAAATGTCTTCATTGGTTTCATCGACCATAACGTCCATGACATCATCAAATGTTACGATACCAACGAATAGATTTTCACTGTCTAATACGGGCATTGCGATTAAATCGTATTGCCGAAAGAGTCTTGATACTTCTTCTTGGTCTGTTTTTGTGTGGACGGAAATGATATTGGTGTTCATGAGATCTTTGATGAGTGTGTCATCTTGGCTTGTGATTAATTTTTTAGCTGAAATAATGCCAATTAAGTGTTTGTTTTCAGTGACGTAACATGTATAAATAGTTTCAGAATGAATGCCTGTTTCTTTAATGTGATTTAAAGCTTGACGAACTGTCATCTCTTTTTTTAGTGAAACATATTCAACGGTCATGATAGATCCAGCGCTATCTTCTGGATATTTTAAAAACTTATTGAGTGTTTTTCTTTTTTCTGTATTTGTATTTTCTAAAATTCTTTTGACAAGATTGGCTGGTAAATCTTCCAACATGTCAACGGTGTCGTCGATGTATAAATTATCTAGTAGTTGTTTAAGTTCTGTTTCTGAAAAGCTTTCAACAAGATGACTTTGCATATTTGAATTCATGCACGCAAAGACATTGCTTGCTCTTTTTTTAGGTATTAAACGAAAGGTTGTTGCGCATTCTTTTGTGTTTAGTGATTCTAAGAAGGCGGCAGTATCGTAATCGTTTGTATCCTTTAAAATTTGCTGAATTTCCTTGTAATTTTTGTCTTGTAATAATTGAATAAATTGTTCTTTTTTGATCATATTTGTTTACCTCTACTTTCTTTTTATTACTCGGACTTGGATCTGTACTCATACTGTCTCACCACCTTTCCAACAAAAAGAAAACGCCATTGCTTGAACAATGACGTAATAAAGACTTAGAACACCGTTCAAGCTTTAGTATCATAGGGCATACAAATTGCGTTAAACTTTGCCTTATCGACAAAGTCTGTTAACCAACGAGTTGTGTCTCCACAACTTTGCGGCAGCAATCTTAGGAAAGCCAAATCCCTATGGTAACCTCACCTACCGTATTTCTTTTTTTCATGAACATACTAGTACATGTTTGGATGGGTGTCAATTCTTTTTTTCATCCACACATGTGGGCATCCTTCATCATAGTCTAATTCACCGAATACTGTATATCCTAGTTTGGCATAGAAGTTGGCTGCTTGCTTTTGGGCGTGAACAATAATTTCTTTGCCGTTTAATTTCTGGATTTCATCTTGTGCTGTTTTTAATAGTAAATGACCAATATGTTGTTTACGGTATTCTTTTAATACGGCCACTCTACCGATTGTATAGTGGTCTTTTTCTTTGAAAAAACGACAAGTGCCAATTGGTTTTGTTTCATCGTAACAGACGATGTGTTTGGCAATAGAGTCGATGTCGTCAAATTCATTTTCAAAGCCTTGTTCTTTCATGAATATTTCGATACGTATTTGTTTGGCGTCTTCTGGTAATTTTGTATATGTGATTGTTTTCATAAATCTTCCTCTTTTGTCTTAAATTAACAAATCCTTGAGGTTAAGTCAATTGAGATATGGTATACTGAAGGGAAAGATGGGTTGGTGATCGCATGCAGATTATGGAGAATTCTTTGGCTAAGTATATTTCAAATACTTGGATTTATTATGAGGCAAATGATCCTTATTATGCGGGAGAAGTTCAAAAAATTAAGATTGTAGAAAGAAGAGAACGTATTCTTTTTTATGAGATTGAGGCAACTGTATTAACACGTTGGGATGAAGAGGTTGTACATATTCGTGTCAATGAGTATGGGGCTATATTGCGTGCAGATTGTACTTGTGACAAGCCTTATCATCAAAAGGGATGTGCTCATATGGTGAATGTTGTTCGTGCGGTCAATGATTTAAATCCACAAGTCTTTCCTTTTGAGGCAAATTATCCAGATTATATTCGTGAAAAGGAAAGGAAGAGAGAGCTTGCGTTACGTCAAAGACGTATTCGTTATTCTATGAATGATGCTTTTGATTTTTTATCGAATTTCCAACAGAATCAAATTCATAATTATTTTAAGGAGAATCCATTTCCAATTCGTTTAAATTTGGTTTTTGTGTATGGGTATCCTGATGAGGTATATTTTTCATTAAAGATACAGGTGGAACGGAGTTATAAGGTTAAAAATATTGAGACTTTGGTGAATGGCTTTTTAGAAAAAAGAATCGAGCCTTTTGGAAAGACAGGTTCCATCTATTTAAATGAAGAGGATTTGGATGTATATAGCCATAAGATTTATGATTTTATTTTAAAATATGGATTAAAGTATGGTTGGGATAAGGAGGCTTATGTGCCTGAGGAAGCTTTGGATGAATTTTATGATTTGTCTAAGAGTTTACCATCGTCCTATACGGAATTTCATTGTGAAGAAAAGTCAATGAAGCTTTGTATAAAGATTGAGGAATTGGAAGATTGTTTCCGTATTTCGAGTGATGTTTCAGATGAATATTTGTTTGGTAATGCATATTTGTATTTGGTAGAGAATCATAAAGAAATTGTTCGTTATGTTTTAGATCCGAAGGGCTTTTTGGCATGTCTTGCTAAAAAAATAGATGATCAGGATGGTTGGTTGATTGAAAAGGATCGTTTTGAGGCTTTTTATCTTCAGTGTATTCAGCCTTATTTAGATTATTTAGTGCTTGAAACGAATGTGGATTTGTCTAAATATAGTCATACGGTTGAGAATGTTTGTGTATATTCGGATTTAGAAGATTCAAATTTATATGTTTGGGGAGAATATTTTCAGGATAAAGAAAAGAAATACTTTTTTCAGGATACGAGTGCGAATGAAATCTTTAATATGGAAGAAATTATTAAGCATTATTCGAATAAGATTGAAAATCATAAGGTTATGTTTAAGGGGAAAAGTGATGCGTTGTATCGTTTTTTAGATCAAGGCCTACCTTTATTGATGGAGCAGACAGATGTGTTTGTTTCCCAAGAATTGATGCGTTTAAAGAATCGTCGCTCAGTTAGTTATAGTGTGAAGAGTTTTGTGTCGAATGGTTTGTTGCAGATGCAGATTGATTCGAATGTTAATGCGGATGAATTGGTTCATATTTTGAATGCGTATCGTAAAAAGAAGAAGTTTTATCGTTTAAAGAATGGTGAGATGATTGATTTAGAGGGGACAGGATTAGAAGAATTGGATGATTTAACGACGTCTTTGAATTTAACGTCTCGCGATTTTAAGAAGAGTGTGATTGAAAAGCCAGCGTATCAGGCTTTGCACCTAATGAATGTGGATCCTAAGTTGGATGTGCGTACAGATAGTAGTGTGAAAGAGTATGTAGACAAGATTGGCTTGATGAAAAAAGAGAATATTCGTGTTAAAAAGAAATATAAAGATATTTTGCGTACCTATCAGTTGCAGGGGATTCAGTGGCTTTTGGATTTAAAGAATATGGATTTAAATGGTATCTTAGCGGATGATATGGGTCTTGGTAAAACGTTGCAGGTCTTGGTGTTTTTAGAGAATAATGTGCAAAGTAAAAGGCCGAGTTTAATTGTTTGTCCAAGTAGCTTAATGTATAACTGGATGGCTGAGATTGAAAAGTTTGGTATTGATTTGGATGCGATTTGTGTAACGGGAAATCAGGAAGAAAGAATAAAAATCATTCAATCTAAACATGAATTATATATTACGACGTATGATTATTTGCGTCGGGATGTTGAATATTATATTCCTATGAAGTTTGAGTATATTATTTTGGATGAGGCTCAATTTATTAAGAATCCAAAGACAAAGAATGCGCAGTCAGTGAAGTCTTTAAAGAGTAATCATCGTTTGGCGTTAACGGGTACACCAATAGAGAATTCGTTAGCGGAATTGTGGAGTATTTTTGACTTTTTATTGCCAGGATATTTGTTTAATTTGAATTATTTTACTAAGCATTATGAAAGGCCGATTCAGATGGGGGATGAAAAGGCGCAAACTCGTTTAAAGAGCTTGGTTTCTCCATTTATTCTTCGTCGTACAAAGAAAGAAGTTTTAAAGGATTTGCCAGATAAGGTGGAGAAGGATTTGTGGTTGGATTTTAATCCTCAGGAAAAGAATTTATATCTTGCGAATTTGGCGACGGTCAATGAAAAGTTGCAGGAACAACTTCGACTTGAAAGTATGGATTCCATTTTGATTTTGGCGATGTTGACGCGTTTAAGACAGATTTGTTGCGAGCCTAGAATGTTGTATCAGAATATTAATGAGGCTTCAACGAAGTTTACTATGTGTTTGGATTTGATTGAGACGCTTAGAGAAAATAATAAGAAGGTATTGTTGTTTAGCAGTTTTACTTCTATTTTTGATTGGTTTATTGAGGAGTTTAATAAGCGTGGAATTAAGTATCATATGATTACGGGTAGTGTGGATAAGAAGAAGCGTAAAGAAGAGGTGGATGCTTTTCAGAGTGATGATTCAGATGTGTTCTTGATTTCTTTAAAGGCTGGTGGAACGGGTTTAAATTTAACAAAGGCACAAGCTGTCATTCATTATGATCCTTGGTGGAATGTGTCGGCTCAAAATCAGGCGACAGATCGCGCGTATCGTATTGGTCAGACAAAGAATGTTTTGGTGTATCAGTTGTTGATGAAGAATTCGATAGAAGAGAAGATTTATGATTTGCAGAAGCGTAAAAAAGAGATGAGCGATGTGTTTGTAGAGAATTCAAAGGGTGGTATTTCTACGCTTTCAAAGGATGAAATTCAAGATTTGTTCTCAATGGAATAGTTTATGAATGATAAAAGAATAATAAGAGTTGGTATTGTTGGTGTAGTTTGTATAGCTTGTTTGTATGGTTGGTATAGTCGTGCACATTCGGTTCAGATGAAAAATCGTACTATAGAATTGGGTACGGAAACGGCTTTATTATATGATGTGAAGGATTGGATCAAAGAGGGGCAGGATGTTTCAGATCTTCAGGTAGCGATTATGCAGAGGGATCGAATGTATAGAAAGTATCTTGAGATTGGAGAGTATGATATAAAGTTGTTGGATTTTAATCAAAACCAAAGAGCGCAAGGAAAATTAATTGTTGAGGATACGACTATTCCTAAGTGGGATAAGACAACAGATGTAGTTAGATTGCATGTGGGGGATACACTTGATTTGAAGGATTATTTCCATGCGAAGGATTATGCGAAGGTGAAATATTCGACAAAGGATGAGATTGATACTTCGGTTAAGAATAAAATTAAGACAATGGTGTATGCCACAGATGCGTCCGGTAATTATAATGAGTTTGAGTGTATGTTTGTGGTGCAATAGGAGTCATGAAAGTGGCTCTTTTTTGTATGCCAAACGAAATGAATGGGTATAAATTTCGTTTAAGCGAAATTTATGTTGTTGGCTACAATAAAACCCCCAGATATTCTGGGGGTCAGGAAAAGCTTTAGCGGAGTGATAATGAAAAAACCTCCGAGTATAATAAATTTGTGGTCTGCGAAACTGCAAATTTATATACGAGGAGGGATTGTCATGAGTAATTATACGGATGACTTACACAGTTTATCACATACAAAATGGAACTGTAAATATCACGTTGTTTTTGCGCCAAAATACAGAAGGAAAGCATTTTAAGATGCTAGAAGAGTCTAAATTGGTAAGATTTTAAGAGATTTATGTAATTGGAAGGGAGTAAATATTCTTGAAGCGGAAGTATGTGTTGATCATGTACATATGTTGATAGAAGTGCCACCCAAAATGAGTGTATCTGGATTTATGGGCTTCCTGAAAGGAAAAAGTAGCCAGATGATATATGAAAAATGGGCCAATGCTCGATTTAAATATAGAAATAGAAGTTTTTGGTGTAGAGGTTATTATGTTGATACAGTAGGAAAGAATACAAAAAAGATAGAAGAATATATCAAAAATCAATTAAAAGAAGATCGAACATTTGAACAATTAGAATTAGAATTCGAAGATCCGTTTACGGGAAAACAGAAATAATGCACGCCGTAGACCACTAGCGCTGTAAAGCGCAGCTTTGAGAGCAGGGCTATGCTCGAAACTGAAAAACCACCGGCTAGGCCGGTGGATATTTATTAAATGAAATTAATTTTTTTGTCTAATTTTCTAAATTTTTACGTATAAGAGAATGGAGGTTGAATTTAGAAAGGAGGACAAAATGCCAACAATATCTATGTTTTACGGGATTGTTATTCAGATGTATAATAGAAATGAGCTTAATCCACCTCATTTTCATGCGATTCACGGTGAAAATAAAGCTTCATTTACTTTTGATGGAGCTATTTTGGATGGAAATATGACAAAACGAGACATAAAGCTTATTTCTGCATGGTGTGAGTTACATTATGATGAGCTAATGGCGAATTGGAGCCTTGCGATGAATAAAGAAAAACTCTATAGAATAGAACCTTTAAAATAGGTGGAAAGGGGATGGATATACATGAATAATCCTAAATGGTGTGTTAAAAGTGTTGTGCCAACAAAAGACTATGAATTAATTTTGACGTTTGAATATGGAGAACGGAAAAAATTTGACATGAAGCCTTATTTAGAAGATCCGTGTAACGAGCCATTAAGGGATCTTTCCTTCTTCTTAAAAGCTCATGTTGTATATGATACAGTTGGATGGAGTGAGGATATTGATATTGCTCCAGAATATTTGTACGAACAAAGTGTTCCGTTTAAGGTGTGAGAAATCACGCCTTTTTAAATTAGTCGTGACTACCTTTTTGGATATTTACCCAACTTGTGAAATCGTTTACAATCTATAGGGAGGTGCATTTTTGTGTATAAGGTTATTGAAGTAAAACAGAGTGTATTTGAAGATAATAATAAAGATGCCGACAAATTAAGAAGTGAGTGTAAAGAAAAAGGTGTTTTTCTATTGAATGTGATGTCAAGTCCAGGTGCTGGAAAGACAACAACATTGTCAAGAACGATTGAAAAACTAAAGGATGAAATTCGTATTGGAGTTATGGAAGCAGATATTGATAGTGATGTGGATGCCAAAACGATTTCAAATTATGGCGTACGTACGATTCAAATTCATACGGGAGGTATGTGTCATTTGGATGCGGATATGACTAGACAAGGTCTCTATGAAATGGGAATGGATCATTTAGATTTGGCCATTCTGGAAAATGTAGGTAATCTAGTGTGTCCTGCAGAATTTGATACGGGTGCTAAAAAGAATGTGGCTATATTAAGTGTTCCTGAGGGAGATGACAAGCCTTTGAAATATCCATTGATGTTTCAAGTGTGTGATGTGGTGCTGATTAATAAAATTGATGTATGTGAATATTTTGATTTTGATTTAGAAAAGTGTAAAGAGAACATTTTATATCGTAATCCGAAGGCTCAGATTTTTGAGATTTGCGCAAAAACGGGGCAAGGAATCGATGCGTGGTGTGAATGGTTAAAAGGGCAGGTAAAAGAGAATGTATAGAAATAATATTGATAAATTGGCTCGAAGAATTACAGATCGTATTCCGGCTAAAGTAAAAAAGCTAAGTGAAGATGCACCAGAATATAAATGCTTAAGCGAAATTTTAAATGATGAACAATGTGATTTATGTTTATGTTTTGAAGTAAGAAAGCCATTAGTTTTTGATGAAATTGTAAAAAGAAGTGGTTGGACACAAGAAAAAGTAGAGCGTGTACTTAATGAAGTGTGTACGATTGGTATGATTGAATACAATTGGGAAAATGATGCTCATGAAAAACAATATGTATTACCTCAATTTGTTCCTGGAAGTGCAGAATTCATGGTTATGAATAAGGATTTGGTGGAAAAACATCCTGTTGTTGCAGATTTCTTTGAACAAATGACACGCTTACCATTAGAAAAAGTAACACCAATGGTTCCTCCTGGAGGAGCGGGAATTGGTATGCATGTTATTCCGGTTGAAAAGGCAATTTCTGCCAATCAAGAAGCGGTTCCTGTAGAAAAAATTTCGCATTGGCTAAATAAATATGATAAGTATGCTCTTTCTCCATGCTCTTGTAGACGCCAACAAAGAGTGCGTAATGAAGGTACGGGAGATATTGAGGCTGATGTATGTATCGCTATTGGAGATATGGCGGATTATGTTGTTCAAACCAATAAAGGCGGACACTATTGTACGTATGAAGAGGTTATTGAAACTTTAGAACGTTGTGAAAGAAAAGGATATGTTCACCAGATTACGAATATTGATGGTGAAGACAAGATTTTTGCGATTTGTAACTGTGCGCACGGTGTATGTAATGCGTTGAGAACGAGTCAATTGTTTAATACGCCAAACATGTCTGCCAGTGCTTATCGTGCACATGTTGAAGCGGATAAGTGTGTTGCGTGTGGAAAATGTGCAGAAGTATGTCCGGTAGGAGCGGCAAAATTAGGGCAGAAATTATGTACGAAATCAGGTCCTGTTGAATATCCTAAGCAAGAGTTGCCTGATGCGTTAAAGTGGACAAGCGCAAATTGGAATCCAGACTTTAGAGATAGCGCAAAAGTTAATTGTTACGATACGGGAACATCGCCTTGTAAAAGTGCGTGTCCTGCTCATTTACCTGTACAAGGTTATATTAAAATGGCAAGTGAAGGACGTTATTTGGATGCATTAAAATTGATTAAGGATTTTAATCCATTCCCAGCTGTTTGTGGAGCAATCTGTAATAGACGTTGCGAACAACAGTGTACCAGAGGTATGGTAGATGCTCCTTTGGCTATTGATGAAATTAAGAAGTTTATTGCTGAAAAAGAAATGGAACAAGACCAAAGATATGTTCCTTTATGTGAAAATGTAGAGGGTAGATTCTATGATCAGAAGATGGCCATTATTGGTGGTGGTCCTGGTGGAATGTCTTGCGCATACTATTTAAGACAAATGGGCTATCCTGTGACTGTTTTTGAAAAAGAAGAACGTCCTGGCGGTATGTTGATGAATGGTATTCCATCTTTCCGCTTGGAAAAGAAGGTTATTGAAGCTGAGATCGAAGTTTTAAAAGAGATGGGCATTGAGTTTAAGTGTGGTGTTGAAGTAGGTAAAGATGTCACAATAGATGAATTGCGTCAACAAGGCTATAAAGCTTTCTATGTTGCGATTGGAGCACAAGGTGGCCGTAAGGCTGGTGTTCCTGGGGAAGATAGAGAAAATGTTAGAACGGGTATTGATTTCTTAAAAGAGGCTAATCAAAAAGAAGATCCACATATGTTGAGTGGCAATGTTGTTGTCGTTGGTGGTGGTAATGTAGCTATGGATGTGGCTCGTATGGCTTTACGTTGTGGAGCTGGTCAAGTGGATTTATATTGTTTGGAAAAAGAAAATGAAATGCCGGCAAGTCCTGATGAAGTAGTAGAAGCTAAAGAAGAGGGTATTGTGATGCATTGTGGATGGGGTCCAAAAGAGATTTTGGATGATAAGATTGTCTTTAAAAAATGCCTTTCTACAAAAGATGAAACGGGTCGTTTTAATCCAAGTTACGATGAGGAAGAACTTGTTTCAAATAACTACAATACTGTCTTACTATCTATTGGACAAAGTATTATTCCAGTTGCTGGTATAGAATTAGAAACAAGACCAAATGGAACGATTGTTGCGGATGGTACAACATATCAAACTTCACAAGAAGACATCTTTACGGGTGGAGATGTTTGTACTGGTCCTCGTTTTGCGATTGATGCGATTGCTCAAGGTAAAGAGGGTGCTGAATCTATGCATCGCTATGTACATCCTGGTCAATCTTTAACGTTAGGTAGAGATTTACATTTATTTAATGAATTAGATAAACAAAATGCTTTGATTGATGTGGATTTTGATCATGCACAAAGACAAGTTCCTGGCTATAAACAAGGAGTTGCGAAAGAGACATTTAGAGATTTGCGTTCTACATTTACGGAAGAACAGGTTCAAATTGAGGCAAAGCGTTGTTTAGGTTGTGGAGCAAGCATTGTAGATACAAATAAATGTATTGGTTGTGGCTTGTGTACGCAAAAATGTGAGTTTGATGCGATTCATTTAACTCGAGACATTCCAGATGGTTCAAGAATGGTTCGTGCTGAAGATAAGATGAAGGTCATTTTACCTTATGCGGCAAAGCGTCAAATTAAAATTATTCGCAATAAGAAAAAATAAGTATGCATGAATTAGGAATTGTTGTTCATATTAGTAAAACTTTAACGGAGTTGGCCAAAGAAAATGATGTTCATGATATTTCAAGGGTCACTTTACAAATAGGTAAAGTAAGTGGCATAGTACCGGAGTATTTGGTGGATTGTTGGAAATATTATCGGGTAAAAAATTCGTTATTGACACATTCAACTTTGGAATATGAGTGGATTGAAGCTATTACACAATGTCAGGATTGTAAAAGAACTTATGATACGATTCAATATGGTAGAGAGTGTCCTTATTGTAAGAGTAATCATACATATTTGTTGCAGGGAAATGAATGCTTAATAAAAGAAATTGAGGCGCAATAATGAAAGTATTAATTTTAAATGGAAGTCCACATCCTAGTGGTGTGAATTATTTGGCTATTGAAGAAATGACTACTGTTTTTGAAGAAGAAAATGTGGATGTAGAAGTTGTGCAGGTGGGAAATCAAGCTGTTCGAGGTTGTATTGCCTGTGGTTCTTGTTCAAAACTTGGCAAATGTGTTTTTGATGATGTTGTCAATGAATTGGCTGATAAATTCAAACAGGCGGATGGTTTAATTGTGACAAGTCCAGTTTATTATGCGAGTGCCAATGCAACATTAATCGCAACGCTTGATCGTTTATTCTATAGTACTTCTTTTGACAAGACAATGAAGGTGGGAGCTAGTGTTGTTTCTTGTCGAAGA
Organism: bacterium; assembly: GCA_963631155.1. Lineage (GTDB taxonomy): Bacteria > Bacillota_I > Bacilli_A > Erysipelotrichales > Erysipelotrichaceae > Holdemanella. The sequence continues at coordinate 45,026 of CAVGPK010000008.1, forward strand.
GGTGGAGCTAGTGCAACTTTTGATGAATTAAATAAATATTTTACAATTAGTTCAATGCCTGTTGTATCTAGCCAATATTGGAATTCGATTCATGGAAATAATGCCGATGAAGCTATGTTGGATGAGGAAGGTAAACAAATTATGCGCACGCTTGCTCGAAATATGATTTTTTTAATGAAATCAATTCAGCTGGGAAAAGAACAATTTGGTTTACCTCAAAAAGAGAAGCATATTTCAACAAATTATATCCGTTAAAATACAAAAAGGAGCCATGGCTCCTTTTTAGTGTTTTAATATTTCATTAATTTCATCTGTTGTCTTATTTAGTGCGGATGCGA
>CAVGPK010000009.1:0-12204 GCA_963631155.1 bacterium
TGGGTTTCCAATTTTATTTTATCTATGCATTTTTATGTTTCATGCGTAATTACTAGCAGGTACTATTTGATTGTACCTGCTTGATCATCAATGATAATTTTTTTGTTTTGAAGTCGAATTTGTATATAATCGTGTACAGCTGCATAAATAAGTGCAAAAATTGGAACACCCAAAAACATACCGATAACACCACCCAATGCACCACCTACAGTTACTGAAAAAAGAATCCAAAAACCAGACATTCCCAATTTATCTCCTAGAATAAGTGGCTTAATGATATTTCCGTCGCATTGTTGAAGTATGAATATAAAGATTGCGAAAACAAGAGCCGATATAGGATTGATTAATAATAAGATAACGATTACGGGAATAGCTCCAATGAAGGGGCCAAACACTGGAATCACATTCGTAACTCCTACTATTAAAGCAATCATACTCGCGTATGGAAGGCCTAAAATAAGAGCTCCTATATAACAAATGCACCCAATGATTGTAGAATCAATAATGTTACCAACAATATATTGTTCGAATACAACTTTAGCATCACCAACCCAAACAGTCAGATAATTAGCGATATTCTTATTAAAAATTGAATAATTTAATTTTTTTATGCCTTTTACTGATTTTTCGCGATCTAGTAAGATATAGAAAGCTGAAACCAAAGCCAAAATAAGATTAATAAAGCTCTTTACAAAACTGTAAGAATAAGATGCGATTTTTGGAATGGATTCTGTAATAGCATTTGTTACATTATCTGTAAAATCGATTTTTATTAAAATATCTTCAACTTGTTTCTCGGAAATATTCATTTTTAATGCAAAATCACGAACATATTGAAATAGTGTATCTGAATAACTTGAAAAGTTTTTTGAAAACTGGCGTATGGAATCCAATGTATTAGGAATAATTATTGAAAATACTAATACTAAGAAACTAATTGTTAATATAAATACAGTCAAAGTAGCGATTAATTTTTTTGTTTTTTCTTTTAAATTAACATTTTTTAAAACTTTAGTTTCAATCCACTTTTCTGGATTATTTAAAATAAATGCGATTCCTAGACCAAGTAAGAAAGGTAAAAGAATACTTAATAATTTTTTTAAACTTTTAAATAGATCGGGAATATGATTTAATAATGAAAAAAATAAAATCGCAATAATTAAAGAAATTGAATATTCAGTGATTTTTTCTCTCATTTCTTGAGTGAATTTAATATGCATAATAAGAAAGTCCTCCGCTTCTCATTTTAACACCTGGAAAATAATTTAGAAAGACATTATAATATTTAATATGGAAAAAATTTATGAAGGGGCCATTTCCTGTAAAGCCCTATTAGAATCAGGAAATCATATCTATAATACTTTGTATATAGATAAGAAAAAAAGAACGAAAGACACAAAATATTTAGTATATCTAGCAAAATCAAAGAATATAAATGTTGAATTTTTAGATCGTGCACTTATTGATGATATGGCAAGTGGCAAAACACATGGAGGGATTCTATTAAAAGCAGAAACTCGAAATATTGAAGATTTAAAAGAACAAAAACTCACTGGATATTGTTGTTACATTGATGGTGTTGAGGATCCCTATAACCTAGGAAGCATTATTCGAACATTATACGCGACGGGTGCTAATGTATTATTACTTCCAAAAAGAGATTGGTCTATTTCAGAAGATAAAATCTTAAAGGCTAGTGCGGGAGCATTTGAAAAATTGTGTATTTATTATGTTGAAAATGATAAAAGTTTTGTAGATATCTGCAAAAACAATAATATACCTATTCTTTGCGCGAATCGAAAAGATGCAAAAAATTTATCAGACTATACATTTCCAAATGATTTTTGCCTTGTCTTAGGCGGTGCACTTCGTGGTCTTAGCTCTACAATCACAAATGCTTCAAATCAAAATGTTGTGATTGACTACGGAAGAGATTTTAAAAACGCTTTGGATAGTGCAAGTGCAACAGCTATATTTAGTTTTGAAATTTTAAGACAAAGAAAACACAATACGTTATAATAGTAACATGTTAATTAATGTACTTATTGAACACAATTCTATTAAACAATCTTTTACATATCAATGCAATGAAACTGTAGAGAAAGGCTGTCGTGTGCGTGTCGATTTTTTAAATCGAATTTTAGTAGGATTTGTTGAAGAAACAAATGTTGAATCGGATTTAGAAAATATTAAATCAGTTATTGAAGTGATTGATAAACAGCCATTATTAAATCAAGAATTAATGCTTATTGCAGATTATATGTCAAAAGAATGCTTAGTATCTAAAGTAAGTTGTTATAAGACAATGCTTCCTCCTGCTCTTCGTCCTGAAACCAATCATTCTCATGTGGTTTACGAAAATGTAGCTTATGAAAAGGAGAGCGATGAACCGTTAACACAAAAACAACTTGATTTTTTAAATTCTCATCATTATCCAATTCGATTAAGTGAATTAAGAAAAGAGAGTTTATCTATAACAAATACACTGATAAAAAAAGGATATTTAGGAATTGAAAAAAAAGAAAAAGAATCTCTAATTCCAATGGAGATAATTCAAGATTCTGATCATTTACTTACGGATGAACAAACCAATGCGATTCATAGAATTCAAAATGGAAATAATTCTGTTTATCTTTTACATGGAGTAACAGGATCTGGGAAAACGGAAGTATTTTTACATTTAGCAAAAGATGTTTTAAGTCAAGGAAAACAGGTTCTTTTTCTCGTTCCAGAAATTGGATTAACTCCTATGATGATTCAAAGAGTTCAAGCCCGATTTAAACAAAAAATAGCGATATATCATTCAAAGTTAAGTGCACAGGAAAAATATACTCAATATAAATTAGTGAAAGACAATAAGGTAGATATTGTTGTTGGAACACGAAGTGCATGTTTTATGCCTTTTAAAAACTTAGGCCTCATTTTAATGGATGAAGAACATGACACTAGCTATAAACAAGATAATATGCCACGATATCATACGCGTGATATTGCTTTGTTTCGCGCATCATATCATCATTGTAAAGTTGTTCTAGCAAGCGCTACGCCATCTCTAGAATCGTATTCTCGTGCTTATAAAAATTTATATACTTTGGTTGAATTAAAAAAACGTATTCATTCTTTGCCTTCTATTCAACTTATAGATATGAAAAAGGAAAACGTAAAATCTGGTTTATCCATTTCATTGATACAAGGAATAAAGCAGACTTTAGAAAATAAAGAACAAGTCATTCTGTTGTTGAATCGAAGAGGATATTTACCTGTTATTCGATGTAGTGATTGTGGACATGTACGAGTATGTCCGGATTGTGGAATTGCTCTTACATACCATAAAACTAATCAGTCTTTGATGTGTCATTGCTGTGGAAAAAGTTTTTATTTTGAAGAGAAGTGTCCCAATTGCAAGAGTACAAATTATTTTAAAACAGGTATGGGAACTGAAAAATTAGAAGAAGAGATTTATAACTTATTTTCAGATGCTCACATTGTTCGTATGGATGCGGATAGTACTCGTAAAAAAAATGCACATGCGAACTTGTTAAAAGAATTTTCTGAAAAAGGTGATATTTTATTGGGTACACAAATGGTTTCTAAAGGTTTGGATTTTGAAAAAGTAACACTTGTAGGTGTTTTGAATGCAGATGCAACTTTAGCAAGAAACGATTATCGTGCTAGTGAAACGGCTTATGAAATGTTAGAACAAGCAAGCGGTAGAAGTGGAAGAGGAACTAAATTAGGTCGTGTCATGATTCAAACTTTTGATCCAATGCATTATGTAATGCAATGTATTTATTTACATGATTATAAGTTGTTTTTTAAACAAGAAATGAAGTATCGCCATTTAGGCAATTATCCACCATATGTATATTTATGCTCTTTAGTCTTTAATCATACTGATATTTCAAAAGCGATGGAAAAGGCACAAAAAGCAAAAGAATTCTTTCATATGTTAAAAGTTTTAGGGCCTATAGAAATAGGAATGCGACAAAAAAGAAAAAGAGTTCGTATTATTTTAAAATGTAAAGATGATCAAAAACTTCATCAAATTGTCGATGAATTTTTAAAAAACACAAAAGATCAAGTGGATGTTGATATGCATCCTTTAATGCTGGAGGAATAATTATGCGATATTGGGTATTTAAAGCTTTAGACCAAGTTGTCAATGAGAAAGCTTACTCTAATTTATATTTACGTAAACATCTGAATGAGGTTAAAGAAAAAGATAAAGCACTAGCAACACAAATTTACTATGGAACTATACAGAATTATTTATATTGTCATGAATGTTGGACTTTGTATGCTAAAAAAAAGGTGAATAAAAAAATAGAAGTGCTTTTAACTATGAGCGTTTATCAACTTTTGTTTTTAGACAGGGTACCAAATTATGCTATATTAAACGATGCTGTTTCAATCGCAAAAAAAATAGATTATAAGTCATCGGGTTTTGTGAATGCGATATTACACAAGGTAAAACCAATTGAAAATCCAAGTTTAGCTTTAAAATATTCCTTACCAGAATGGCTTTATAAAATGTGGGTTGGACAATATGGACTAGATATGGCAAATCAACTTACATGCTCTTGTACGGCTACACTACCAATTTATGTACGAAGAAATAACATAAAAATTGATGAATCTGAATTCATAAAATGTATAGACTTTGAAAAAGATGGAGATTTATTTTTATTTAAAGGAAAAGAATATTTCCAACACGAATTTTATAAGCAAGGTTATATGAGTGCGCAGGATAAGGGAAGCTATGAAATTGTCAAATTTATGGATTGCAAAGAAGGAGAATGTATTCTTGATTGTTGTGCAGCGCCAGGAACAAAGACGATGGCTATGGCTGAAATGATGAATAACAAAGGCTATATCGATGCTTTGGATTTATATGAACATCGTGTTCAATTAATTAAGAATGATTCTAATAGATTAGGTTTATCTATTGTACATCCATATTCTCAGGATGCTTGTAATTTAGATGATTTTGGTCAATATGACAAAGTATTATGCGATGTTCCTTGTTCTGGATATGGTGTATTAGCTAGAAAGCCAGACATTAAATTGCGTATGAAAAATACGGATATGGATACATTGATACCTTTACAATATTTAATTTTATGTAGTGCTAGTAAACATGTGAAGAAAAATGGATTTATAGTATATTCTACTTGTACATTAAATAAAAAAGAAAATGAAAAACAAATTCAAAAATTTTTATCAGAACATATAAATTTTGAATTAGTTGAGGAAAAAACATTATTTCCTAACGAAAAACAGGATGGCTTCTATATGGCAAAACTGGTATGCAAATGATATAATTATGAATTAGAAATTGGGGTGCTATTTTGGAAAGTTTATATAGTTTAAATTATGATCAGATGTGTGAATATGCAATTGATCACGGTTGGAAATCTTTTAGGGGACATCAAATTTTTCAATGGTTATATCGTAATCGTGTATTTGAAATTGATGAAATGACCAATTTATCTAAAGATACAAGAGAACAACTTAAATCAGAATTTATTGTTAATCCATTGAAACTCATCAAAAAACAAATTTCTCATGATGGAACTACTAAGTTTTTGTTTCAAACTGAAGATGGAGCTTTATTAGAAAGTGTTATGATGATTTTTGACTATGGAAAAAGTGTATGTGTTTCAAGTCAAGTTGGTTGTAACATGGGATGTGCATTTTGTGCAAGTGGATTAACCAAGAAAAAAAGAGATTTAACTTCTGGAGAAATGGTTGCACAAGTGATGTATGTTCAAAAAGAATTGGACAATTCAAATGATCGATTATCGCATATTGTAGTTATGGGAACAGGAGAGCCTTTTGATAATTACGATAATGTTATGAACTTTTTGGCAACTGTGAATCATGATCGTGGACTAGGAATTGGATCTAGACATATAACAATTTCAACTTGTGGTGTTGTACCTAGAATTTACGATTTTGCCAATGAGCATACACAATATAATTTAGCAATTAGTTTACATGCACCAAATGATGATTTAAGAAATGAACTTATGCCAATAAATCATGCTTATTCATTAGATGAATTAATGGATGCAATTCGGTATTATGGCCAAGAAAATAATCGGCGATTAACATTTGAATATATTTTATTAAATGGTGTAAATAATAAAGAAGAACATGCGAAACAATTAGCAAAATTATTAAAAGGAATGAACGCTTACGTGAATTTAATTCCATATAATGCGGTTGATGAAAAGGGCTTTAAATCGGTTAATCATGAACAGGCCATGGTGTTTTATGATTTACTTATGAAAAATCATGTTCGTTGCACGATTCGAAAAGAGCATGGTAATGATATTGATGCAGCTTGTGGTCAATTACGCATTAAAGAAATCAAGAAAGAGGGTATTTAAATGCAGGTGTATGGAAATACAAATCTTGGATTAAAAAGAAAATTAAATGAAGATGATTACTGCATTGCCCATAATAACAATGATGAATGGATGGGGATTATTTGTGATGGGATTGGTGGAGCTCAGGCTGGTGAAGTCGCAAGCCATATAGCAGTAATGACTTTATATGATGCTTTTTTAAAAAATCCCACTTTCAAAAAAGATCGTGATGTTGATAGTTGGATTCGTGAAAATTTAAATCAAGCTAACGATTTTATATATTCAAAAAGTCAAAAGAATGCAAATGAAAGAGGAATGGGTACTACTGCTGTTGGTGTTATTGTTTCGAAAATTGGAACCTATATATTTAATGTAGGTGATTCTAGAATTTACGCTCTTTATGATGATGGACTTATTATGATGAGTGAAGATCATTCTGTGGTATGGCAATTATTAAAAGAAAATAAAATTACTTTAGAAGAAGCTAAAATTCATCCTCAAAAAAACACCTTAACCAATGCTTTAGGGGTTTGGCATGTTTTTCGTATTGATATAAATAAAATTGATCAATCTTATAAATCATTATTGTTATGTTCAGATGGTTTACATGGATATGTAGATAAAGAAAGTATTGATTCTATAGTAAAAGATAATTCTCTTTCTTTAGAACAAAGGGTAAATACTTTAATTGCACGTGCTAATCAATCAGGTGGATATGATAATTGTACTGTTATTCTCATGGAAAAAGAGGATGAGTAATATATGATGGATACAATAGCGAATCGGTATGAAATCCTGTCTTTACAAGGACAGGGAGGAATGGCCGATGTATATAAAGCTAAAGATACAATTCTAAATCGTGTGGTCGCCATTAAAATATTGCGTTCGAAACTAAGTGATGATGCAATGACACTTGTTCGATTCCAACGAGAAGCAAGTGCTGCTAGTCGTTTATCTCATCCTAATGTTGTAGATATCTATGATGTGGGTGAATATGAAGGTATGCATTATATTGTCATGGAATTTATACGTGGACGTACATTAAAAGAATTAATCACACAAAGAGGCTCTTTAGATGTAGATGAAGCGATTGGTATTATGAAACAATTGGTTAGTGCCGTGAATCATGCGCATGAACATAACATTATTCATAGAGATATTAAACCTCAAAATGTCTTGGTTAAGGATGATGGAACAATAAAAATTACTGATTTTGGAATTGCGGTTGCCAATGATGCAGTTGCTTTAACATTTAATAATACTGTAATGGGCTCGGCACATTATTTAGCTCCGGAAACGACACAGGGAAAAGAACCAAATCCACAAATCGATATTTATTCTTTGGGTATTGTTTTTTATGAACTTTTAACGGGAAGGGTACCTTATAAAGGAAAGTCACCGACAGAAATTGCCATAAAACATTTACGTGAACCTATGCCTTATGTAAGAGATTTTAACCCAAGTATTCCTCAATCTGTAGAAAATATTATTCTCAAAGCTACGGCTAAAGATTTATCGCAAAGGTATGTATCATGTAAAGAAATGTATTATGATTTACAACATTGTCTTGATCCAGAATATATAAATATGAAAAGGATTCAACTACGACAAGTGGATCAAGATTTTATGAAGATTGAAAAAGGACATATTAAATTTGTAGAAAATGAAGAAAATGATAAGCCAAAACAAAATTGGATTGCTATTTTAATGGTTTCTTTAGCTGTTATTATCGGTTTGGTCGTAATTATATTACTAGCTAGTATTACAGGTATCATTCGTATTAGTGGTTTTTTAGGTTATGAAACAATGCCGAATATCATTAATTTAGATCAGGATGCAGCCATAACAACACTTCAAAATGCCAATTTTAATACAACACATGTTGAATTTAAAGAAAAGATAAGTGATAAAATTGAAAAAGGTAAAGTTATTAAAGCCAATTATAAGACGGGTGATGTTATTTTAAATGATACAAAAATCGTAATTACGATTTCTAAAGGAGAAAGTTATCTTATTCCAGATTTTAAAGATGTTTCTTTAACAGAGGCTACAAATATTTTGAAAGAGAATTGTCCGAATATACAGATTACAGTGTCATATCAAGGTACAAAGGATACAAATCCTGGTATTATTTTGAAACAAAAAGGATTAACTCCAGGAAAAAGAATTGATCCAGATAGTGACTCTAAAATATATTTTGTTGTAAGTTCATATCCTTCTATTGTTATTCCTTCGGATTTGATTGGTCAAGATGTCACAAGCGCAAAAGAAGAATTAAATGCTTTAGGTATTGCTTGTGTAACAAAACCTATTGATAATGCTTATGGAGGAAATGAAGTTGTAAGTGTGAGCCCGGATGTAGGAACTGAATATGTGCAGGAAGGAACAGATAGCGTTGTAACGCTATACTATAATTAATATGTTTGAAGGTAGAATTATAAAAATTATTTCAAATCAGTATACGATTCTTAGTGATGACAAATTTATTCTTGCTAAGCCAAGAGGAAAAATGAGACAAGGATCAGCTCCGGTTGTAGGTGATTTTGTAAAATTTGAAAAGATTGAAGATACATATCGTATTCATTCTATTTTGCCAAGAAAAAATCAACTTTTAAGGCCAGCTATCTCAAATGTAGATCAGGCTTTAATTGTTACGAGTTTAAAAGATCCAGATTATTCAGCTCATTTATTAAATCGTTTAATTTTTTTAGTGAGTCTTGCTCATGTTGAACCGATTATTTGTGTTTCTAAGTTGGATTTAATCGAAGATAAACAAGATATTATAAATGAATTAGAGTTATACAAAAAAGCGGGTTATACCGTTGTGTATTCTTATCCTGGAAGTAATGATGATGAACTTGAAAATATTCTAAAAAATAAAGTGAGTGTTTTGTGTGGACAATCAGGGGCGGGAAAATCGTCATTGTTAAATCGTTTAAATCCGAATTTCCAGTTAAAAACTCAAGCTATTTCAAAAGCATTGGGGCGCGGTAAACATACGACACGTTATTGCGAATTACACAAAGTAAAAGATGGTTTTGTAGCGGATACACCTGGATTTTCTAGCTTAGATTTTTCCAGATTAGATACAAGTCAGTTAGATGTGTGTATTAAAGATTTTAAGCCCTACTTAAATGGTTGCCGTTTTAATGATTGTAAACATATTAATGAACCGGATTGTGGTATTAAAAAAGCTGTAGAGAATGGATGGATAAACCCATCAATTTACGAGGATTATAAGAATATTGTAGAAGAGAGAGGTAAACAGAGATGAATGAACTTGTTGTTGCACCGTCGATTTTGTCGTTAGATTATTCGAATGTTACTTTTGAATTAGAAGAGTTAAAAGAATCGAAGGCAAAATGGCTACATTTTGATGTTATGGATGGACATTTTGTTCCAAATCTAACATTTGGACCTGATATTTTAAAAGGATTTAAAAAGGCATGTCCTTTATTTATGGATGTTCATTTAATGGTTACAGATCCTGAAAAATATGCTCCTATATTTATTGAAGCTGGCGCAGATTTAGTAAGCTTTCATACAGAAGCTTTGGATAATGATTTAAAAAAAATAAGTAATTTAATTAATCAAATACATGGTTTAAAAGCTAAAGCTGGTATTGTTGTTAAACCAAATACAGATATTTGTCTTTTTGAATCCGTCCTAAAGGATTGTGATCTTGTTTTAGTTATGAGTGTTGAGCCTGGTTTTGGGGGCCAAAAATTCATGGTGGAAATGTTGGAGAAGATTCGTTGGCTAAAAACGTATCGAGAAGAAAATCAACTTAACTATCGTATTGAGATTGATGGCGGAATCAATAATGAAACATCATCTTTAGCTATTGATGCTGGCTGTGATACTTTAGTTGCGGGTAGTTATGTATTTAAAAATGGAATAAAAGATACAATTGAAGGATTACTTAAAAGATGCGTATAGCCTTGTTAATTACTCCACTTTGTCAAAAAGTACCGGACATAGATCATGCGGATTATATTGGTGTTGATGCAGGTGCATTAAAAATAATTGAATCAAATCATCCAATAAAAATGGCTGTGGGGGATTTTGATTCTATGAATGAGTTGGATTTGAAAAAATTGGATTGTGTTGTTGATAAACATCCTGTTATGAAGGATGAAACAGATGCAGAGCTTGCCATGAAATTATGCAAAGACTATGATGAAGTGATTTTATATGGTGGTTTATCCGGTAGAATTGATCATACGATTGCAAATATTCGTTTAATTATGTATCGATATAACAATGTTACATTAATGGATGAAATGCAATGTATTCGAGTTCTAAAAAGTGGGACACATTGTGTAAATAATGAGTATAAACATATTTCATTTTATGCGATTGAAGAATCGGTTATAAGCTTAGACGGTTTTTTGTATTCGTTGAAAAAAACAAGAATATCTGTGTCTGATATTTATACAACTTCGAATTCTTTAGAAAATAATATCGGTGAAGTTGTTGTTCATTCTGGCTCCATTCTTTGTGTACAATCGAATTGGAGGTAATCCATATGTTATATGATGTGGTTTTAAATTTCATCATAGGTTTTATTCTTTGTATTGTTGGCGGTTTTATGTTTTTTCTTCCAAACCGTATCTTTTCATTGATTCTGATTTCTAGTGTTTTGTTTTCTTTATTCAACGGCATTTATTTATTTATAAGATTTGTAAAAAAGAAAGAAAAAATGGATATTTTTTTCTCCTTCTTTTCTATCTTTTTTGCATTTTTTTTAATGTATTTTAACTTTATTCCTAGATGGATTTTAAGAACAACGTTTGGGGCTTATAGTGTATTGTGTGGCTTGGCATGTTTGATACAGTCCATAATTAATCGAATAAATGAATCTAAAGGCTTTGTTTTTGATTTTATATATTCAATTTTGTATCTTATTTTCGGTATGTATTTATTGTTTAATCCACATTTTCATACTAATTTACTAATGCAGGCATTTGGCATTTATTTTTTAATTTTAGGTTCAAGATATATGACGGATGTGTATGAAGGCATAAATCCTTCAATAACCTACAAATGGAAAAGAAAAATTAGAATTACTTTACCGACCTTTGTTTGTGCTATTGTTCCTGATATTGCCTTAATTCGGATTAACCGATTTTTAGAAAACGGAAAGCCAGAAGATTTGTATTCATTTGATAATCTTGAAAATGCGCGTTTAAAGGTAATTGTACATGTTGGAAGAAAAAGTTTAAAAAAAGTTGGACATATTTGTTTCTCTTTTGATGACATTGTTTTTAGTTATGGGAATTATGATAGTGATTCGTTCCGATTAAATCAAACAATAGGGGATGGAGTGATGTTTACTGTTCCATTGGAAAAATACATACCTAATATGTTGGAAATGGAAAATAATTCTATTTTTGAATATGGTATTTATACAACATGTGAACAAAATGACTTGATTATTGATGAACTAAAACATTTAAAAAATCGTTCTTATCGTTGGTATTCAAAAATTGAAAAAGATATGGGATATGATCGTTTTAATGATTATGAAAATGATTATCCTTCACGTTTACATTATCGAACTGGAGCTAAGTTTTATAAAATTAATAAGGGTAAATTTCACATTTATTGGGCTTTAGGTGATAATTGTGCTTTATTTACAGATCAATTATTACAAGCATTAGGTTGTGATGTATTAAGTATGAAAGGTATAATTTGTCCTGGTACTTATTTGGATTGGCTTGATAAAGAATATTTAAAGGAAAATAGTCCAATTATGTTTCGAAATATTTATATTAAGTAAAAAAAAGATGGAATATTCCATCTTCTTTTTATTTTATGCATAATTTTTAAG
>CAVGPK010000009.1:12286-43989 GCA_963631155.1 bacterium
ATTTTTAAGGATCCTAATTTATCTAAAATTAAATAGCGTTTTGTTTCTTCAATGTTTTTAAAGTACGAGCACTTACACGGATTGTTTGAGGTTTTCCGTCTACAATAACTCTAACTTTTTGAAGATTTACGTTCCATTTACGACGTGTAGCACGTAATGAGTGAGAACGTTTATTTCCAGATAAAGGACCTTTTCCAGATACTGCACAAACTCTTGACATATTGTGTTCCTCCTTTTTCCTTCATTTACGCAACCGCCTTAATATAATACCATTTATAAAGGTTTAATTCAACCCTTTGTTTTAAATTATACATTATTGTTTGAATACATTAAGAATGATATAATATCCCTAGTTTTGAAGGAGATTATAGTGTATGAACATTAATAATATAATATGGATAGTAATTTCTTGTGTTGTCACTTTGGTTTTGATGCTAGTGTGTATGCCTAGCTTGATTGATTTTTTACATAAAATTAAATTTGGACAAACGGAAAGAGAAGAAGGACTAGAAAGTCATAAGAAGAAGAATGGAACGCCGACAATGGGAGGTATTGCGTTTATTCTTATTCCAACTCTTGTTTATGTTCTATTTTCGTTTTTTTCACCTTATAAGTTGGATATGAATAGCATTATTTTATTATTAGCTTTTGTAGGATATGGTATTGTTGGTTTTATTGATGATTATATTATTGTTGTAAAAAAAGATAATGAGGGGTTAAAACCGGCACATAAATTCTTGTTACAGTCTATTTTAGCAATTGTATTTTTCTTTTTATATCGTGCAAATTCATCTACAACTTTATGGATTCCTGTTTTTGATGTTACAGTTGATTTATCGTGGTTGTATTTTATTTTGGTGTATTTTATGTTTACAGCTGAAACTAATGCGGTTAATTTAACAGATGGACTAGATGGATTGTGTGCGGGACAAATGGTTATTGCCCTAATTCCTTTTGTTGTTTTTTCATGGCTTGAAGGAATATATAATGTAATGACTTTGATTTTACTCGTCATTTTTGCACTTATTGGCTATTTAAAATTTAATATGCATCCTGCAAAAATATTTATGGGAGATACAGGTTCCCTTGCGTTAGGTGGATTTTTAGCAGCGGTCGCAATGGTTTTAAAACAAGAAATTCTTCTAATTATCATTGGCTTTGTTTTTGTCGCAGAAGTAAGTAGTGTTATTATTCAAGTAACGTACTACAAGAAGACGCATAAACGTATTTTTAAAATGTCACCGTTACACCATCATTATGAAATGTGTGGATGGTCAGAGCAAAAAGTCGTATCAAGATTTTGGATTGCGGGAATTATATTCGCATGTATTGGATTGATTTTGGGGGTAATGTAAGATGGAAAATGTTTTAGTTATTGGAGCAGCACGAAGTGGTATTGCCGTAAGTAAATTGCTTTTAAAACATGGATATCATGTTGTTCTAACGGATTCAAAAAAAATTGAAGAAAAGGATCAGCTTATTTCTTTAGGCATTGAAGTTTTTGATGAAGGTCATCCAGATTGCTTAAAAGAGAAAGAATATCTTTTTATTGTAAAAAATCCTGGGATTCCATATCGAGTACCATTTGTTAAATATTGGGTTGAAAAAAAATCACCTATCTATACAGAAATTGAAATTGGATATATATTCGCTAGAAATTTTAATTATGCAGCTGTAACAGGAACGGACGGAAAAACAACGGTTACTACCTTGTTATATGAAATGCTAAATCATAAAAATAAGGCATTAGTAGCTGGAAATATTGGTACTCCTCTATGTGAGCTTGCTTTGACTTATGAAGATGAAAAAACAAAATACAATGTTGCTTTAGAGTTAAGTAATTTCCAATTGTTAGGGATTGATGCATTTAGACCTCATGTTTCTACAGTTACTAATTTAGCTCCTGATCATTTGGATTATATGGATAGCTTAGAGGCTTATTATAAAAGTAAGATGCGGATTTATGAAAATTGTACCGTAGATGACTTTTTTATTCGTAATATTGATGATGAGAATGTTCTAAAATATGCGGAAAACATTTCATGTCAGATTATTGATTTTTCATTGAAGAGAAAAGATGTAGACTTGTATCATGATGATACTTATGCATATTTTAAAGATGTTCAGCTTTTTAAATTGTCGGATTTAAAAATTGTTGGTGATTTTAATTGTGGAAATGCGATGATGGCTAGTTGTATGGCTTATTGTATGGGAGTTTCATTGGATGATATTCAAGAGGTTATAAGAAATTTTACGGGTGTTGAACATAGAATTGAATATGTAGATACTATTGATGGTGTGAGATATTATAATGATTCAAAGGCAACGAACACTCATGCTGCATGTGCAGGTTTATCTGCTTTTAAAGAAAATGTGATTTTATTATGCGGAGGAAAAGATAAACATATTTCTTTTGATGATTTAAAACAATATGATTCCGTTGTTAAGATGTGCTTTTCTTTTGGTCAAACTAAAGATTCTTTTAAGAACATTTTTACTCATCAAAAAAGCGTAGAAACAATGAAGGATGCATTTAATGAAGCTGTAAAATGTGCTAAACCTGGAGATGTTATTTTATTGTGTCCTGCTTGTTCAAGTTTTGATCAGTTTAAAAACTATGAGTTAAGAGGTGAAATATTTAAAAATATCGTTCATGAATATGCTGATAAGAGAGATATGAAATGAATTTGATTTTAGACCTCTTCAAAATCATTTTACTTAGTCTTATAGAAGGGGTTATTGGTTCACTACCCCTTGGCCGAGAGGGACATTTTATTTGATTCTATCTTAACTTTATATCCTCCAACTTTTTTAAAAGTTTTTAAAAGCTTAATTCGAGTGGGGAGTTTAGTTGCGCTTATTTTTACGTTTTGTGAGGTTATTATGAATAATTTTGATTTACATATGCATTCATATTATAGTTCGGATGGTCAATATAGTCCTAGTCAGCTTATACAGTTGGCTAAAGAAGCGAATTTAAAAACAATCGCATTAACGGATCACGATTCGATACGTGGTGTTCAAGAAACGATTGATTTAGGAAGACAAAATAATATTTGTGTGATTCCAGGTATTGAATGTTCAACTCGTATTGGCCATACAGAAGTACATTTGTTAGGTTATGGTATAGATTTAAAAGATCCTTACTTTTTAAATCTTGAATCTAAAGTGAGAAGTCTTTCTTCAGCTGCTTTTCACGAAAGAGTTGTTAAGTTAGAAAATAAATATTCTATTTCGATTGATGAACAACAAATACTTCAAGAGGCAAATGGAGAAAATCCTTGGTTTTTGATGTGTACACAGATATTCAATAATCCAATGTATCAGGATATTCCTGATTTTAAAGATTATATTCCAGGTGGTAAAAGATCAGATCCAGCTCCTGTTAATTTTTTTTGGGATAAATGTCAAAATGGTTCAGATCTATATGTCTTTGTTGATTTTCCGGATTTTGTAGATACTGTCAACAAAATACATAAAGCAGGAGGAATCGCCATTGTGGCTCATCCATTTAATACATTTTATAAGAATGATGATAATTTAAAAATATTATTAGATTCGGGTGTGGATGGAATAGAAGCATATAGTAATTATCATTCTTCAATTCAAAATGAATATTATGAAAAATTCGCTGCTGAAAATCATTTGTTGATAAGTTGTGGAAGTGATTTTCACGGAAATAAAAAACCAAGTATTAGAATGGGAGAATATGGTCTATGCGTAGATGGTTCTTCTTGGCTCAATACAATATTAAAAAGACTAGGTATGTAAACTTAGCCTTTAGTGTGTTAATAAAAATGTAATTATAATCGCATATATTGTAATATGGTTTGAGTGGTAATTCTTCATTAAGATAGATGAATAGATTTCAAGTATGGCACAATATTTATCTACACCTTGTACGATCCATCCAATGCTTGTTTTTGGATGAGTTGTTTTTAATGGCCACATATGATGTATAATCGCATCATCCATAGATTCGTTTGTTTCAATCATCTTCTTTGTGTTCTCTAATGCGATAATTGGATGTATTTTGGCGTGGTTACCCTGGTAAGGTCTCTGATCGTCTGTTTTCCAATCGTAGTAGTAAAGGTCGTGCAATAAGCCGGCTCTAGCGGCTGAATAAGCATCAAGATTAAGTTTTTTAGCAATTAAAAAAGAGTAATAAGATACATTTATACAATGTTGAAATCTCGATGTGAACATATGTTGAGTATATTGTTTTAACATTTGAACTTCGTTTTTATCAATTAAATCATAAATTGAATCATAATATTCATTAGCGATTAGTGTATCTCGGTTTTTTAGGTTTACTCGAGAATAGATTGCTTTTTCCATGCAGTTCCTCCAAACGATTAGACTATAACATAGAATGTATGTTATAGTCTAGTAATTTAGTATGAGTTAGGCTATAATAATCGGGGAAAGGATGGATGAAATGGTCATACTTTATACATCTCCTGGATGCGCAAGTTGTCGTAAGGCGAAACAATGGCTTAAAGATAACCAAATTGAATTTAAGGAAAAAAATATCTTTACTACATTATTGAAAGAAAGCGAGATTAAGTACTTACTTTCTCGATGTGAAAATGGGACACAGGATATTATTTCTGTTCGTTCAAAAGCTTTTCAAATGTTAGACAAGGATATTGATGATATGTCAATGAATGAATTGGTCAAACTTATTCAAAATAATCCATCTATCCTAAAAAGACCTATTTTATTGTCAGAAAAGAGTCTTGTTATTGGATATGATGACGATGAGATTACTACTATGATGCCAGCACAACTTCGTAGTGTTGTAGAAGATGCCTGTACAGATACTTGTCCTAATTATAGTGTTTGTGGAAAATGTAGATCTGAAGCTAACGTTTGAGTTAGCTTTTTTTATTTGTGAAAAAAATATGTTTTATATACTTATTTTTATTAATATGTTATAATGCTTATGTATGAAAACGGTTACATATTTAAGGAGGTATAATAATGAGTAAAAAATATGTGTATCTTTTCAATGAAGGTGATGAAAAGATGCGTGAATTGTTAGGTGGTAAAGGAGCTAATTTGGCAGGAATGTCAAAACTAGGAATGCCTGTTCCTTATGGCTTTACAATTACAACTGAGGCATGTAATCAATATTATGAAGATAATGAAACGATTAATGAAGAGATTCAAAGCCAAATCATGGAGTATTTAGATAAACTAGAATCTACGTCTGGAAAAAAACTAGGGGATGCAAGTAATCCATTATTAGTTTCTGTTCGAAGTGGTGCTAGAGCTAGTATGCCTGGTATGATGGATACGATTTTGAACTTAGGAATGAATGAAACAGTAGCGAACACAGTTGCTGAATTGACTCAAAATCCAAGATTTGCGTATGATTCATATCGTCGTTTTATTCAAATGTATTCTGACGTAGTTATGGGATTAAATAAAAAGCGTTTTGAAGAAATCATTGATGAAGTCAAAAATAATAAGGGAATTAAAGATGATTTAGATTTAGATGCTGAAGACATGAAAAGTTTGGTGGTTCGTTTTAAAGAATTTTATAAAGATGAATTAAAATGTGATTTTCCAGAAGATCCTAAAGATCAATTAATGGGTGCTATAGAAGCTGTATTTAGATCATGGAACAACCCACGTGCCATTTTCTATCGAAAAATGAATGATATTCCTTCTAGTTGGGGTACAGCCGTTAATGTTCAAATGATGGTATTTGGTAACATGGGTAATGATTGTGGTACGGGTGTTGCCTTTACGCGAAATCCAAGTACTGGTGAAAACAAATTATATGGTGAATTTTTAATGAATGCACAAGGTGAAGATGTTGTTGCAGGTATTCGTACACCAAGTAAGATTGACCAGTTAAAAGAGGTTGCTCCTCAAGCTTATGAAGATTTCGTGAATATCACAAAAAAATTGGAATCCCATTACCGTAATATGCAAGATATGGAGTTTACAATTGAAAAGGGTAAATTGTTTATGTTACAGACGCGAAATGGTAAACGTACAGCACAGGCTGCTTTAAAAATTGCTTGTGACATGGTTGATGAAGGTATGATTACTACAGATGAAGCATTAATGATGGTTGAACCAAAACAATTGGATTCTTTATTACATCCTATGTTTGATGTGAATGAATTGAAAGAATCAACGCCAATCGCGACAGCTTTACCTGCAAGTCCGGGTGCTGCTTGTGGTCAAATTGTTTTTAGTGCTGAAGAAGCAATTCGTGAAGCAAGCAAAAATCATAAGGTTGTGTTAGTTCGTTTAGAAACGAGTCCTGAAGATATTGAGGGTATGCATGTTTCCCAAGGTATATTAACTGTACGTGGTGGTATGACAAGTCATGCTGCTGTTGTGGCACGTGGTATGGGAACTTGTTGTGTATCTGGTTGTGGTGATATCCATATGCATAGTGAGGAAGGCTATTTTGAAATTAATGGGGTTCAATATCATCGTGGTGATTGGATTAGTTTAGATGGATCAACGGGTAATATTTATGGAAAAGCCATTAAAACAGTTCCAGCAAGCATTTCTGGTGATTTTGAAAGATTTATGAAATGGGCTGATGAAAGAAGAACTTTAAAGATTCGTACCAATGCAGATACTCCAAAGGATGCAAAACAAGCTTATGAGTTTGGTGCAGAAGGAATAGGTCTTGTTCGTACTGAACATATGTTTTTTGAAGGGGATCGTATTAAAGCAGTTCGAGAAATGATTGTTTCAAAAACAGAAGCTCAAAGAAGAGTTGCCCTTGATAAAATTTTACCTATGCAAAGGTCAGACTTTGAAGGTATTTATGAAGCTATGCAAGGACTACCGGTTACAATTCGTTACTTGGATCCACCTTTACATGAATTTTTGCCTACAAGCTCTTATGATATTTCACAACTTGCAAAGGATATGAATATTGAATTAGATGAGCTAAAAGCTGTTATAGCTAGTTTACATGAATTTAATCCAATGATGGGTCATCGTGGATGTCGTCTAGCCATTTCTTATCCAGAAATTGCTCAAATGCAGACACAAGCTGTTATTGAAGCTGCGATTAATGTTCAAAAGAAGCATCCTGAATGGACTCTTGAACCTGAAATTATGATTCCATTGGTTGGAGATGTTGCTGAATTGAAGTTTGTTAAAAAAGTAGTTTGTGATGTTGCAGATCAATTAATTCAAGAAAATGAAATCGAAATGAAATATCATGTAGGTACGATGATTGAAATCCCTAGAGCTGCATTACTTGCGGATGAGATTGCTAAAGAAGCCGAATTCTTCTCATTTGGAACAAATGATTTAACTCAAATGACATTTGGATTCTCTAGAGATGATGCGGGTGGATTCTTACAAGATTATTACGAAAAGAAAATCTTTGAATCAGATCCATTTGCTCATTTAGACCAAAAAGGTGTCGGTAAGTTGATTGCCATGGCTACAAAACTAGGACGTAGCACACGTCCGAATATTAAACTTGGAATTTGTGGTGAACATGGTGGCGATCCAGCTAGTATTGAATTCTGTCATAATACAGGATTAAATTATGTATCTTGTTCTCCTTATCGTGTACCAATTGCTCGTTTAGCTGCTGCACAAGCTGCTATCAATGAAAAGAAATAAACATTAAGACTCCGTAAAGGAGTCTTTTGTATGTGTGTCGGGCATGATTCACATCTAGTACAGAATAAACTGTACCACAGGTATTTGCCGCCAAGTGTAGTGAACCACAAGCTGTTATCCGTGAGGATATGAGTGGAGGAAGTGGCTAGCGAATCTTTCGAGCTTACGAACAGAAACTTGATATAAGGCTAAATGGTGGATAAGGTTGCATATCAATCCAAAGTCCAAAAGGTAAACGTAAAACCAAGACAGTAAATCAAGAAGTTGTGAGAGATTAAAGATGTGTATCTTACCCCGAGAGGTCTTGTGGACGGAATAAGTACGAAAACTTTAAAATCAGTGCTCGTTAAAGTCCGGTCGAAAAAGGTTTATCACAAGAATTCAGCTGAGGTCATAGTAGTTATGAAATCTCTGTAATGGAGATGGATGCGAAGGACCTAATGTTTGTATAGTGTCTTTCACTATACGCAATATCTGAATAGTCCGAATATGAAGATAACCTAAAACAGAGAATCGTAATCTTTGATGGTGAAAATAATTGGGATGTTTTCAGAATCATCTACAAATGGAAAGAAAGGCAGCAACATGAAATCAAGACTAGGCTTATA
Source organism: bacterium (assembly GCA_963631155.1). Taxonomy (GTDB): domain Bacteria; phylum Bacillota_I; class Bacilli_A; order Erysipelotrichales; family Erysipelotrichaceae; genus Holdemanella. Next base: position 20,509 of record CAVGPK010000009.1, read on the forward strand.
TCGTCAATGTGGTATGAGAACGATAAACTTCCTATTAAGTCCAAAAATACTAGCCATACAAAAAGCGAATCGACCAGGACTAGTCAATCCGCTTGCATACTATCTAAGATAGTTGTGATTTAATACAAATGTAGCGCCGTATACGGAACCGTATGTACGGTGCAATGAGAGGGTCGAAGAAAATCTACTGGATTTTCTTCACTCTACTCTATTATAATTAAAATACTCGGAGGGAATAATTATGGAAGAATTGTATCAAAAATATTCAAATTTAATTTATGATATTTGTGAATATATATATAATCATGCAGAATTAGGAAATGAAGAATTTGAATCGAGTCAATATTTGGTTGATGTTTTAAAAAATAACGGATTTACAGTAGAATATCCTTATCTTGATATATCGACTTCTTTTCGTGCTGAATTCAAAAAAGGAGAAGGGAAGAAGATTGCTTTTTTACCCGAATATGATGCACTTCCTGGCTACGGAAAAAATAAAATGGAAATCAAACATGCTTGTGGACATAATTGGATTAGTGCTACATGTTTAGGAGCAGCATTATTGCTTAAAGAGAGTGAATTTGATGGTACTATTGTCGTTATTGGAACACCTGCCGAAGAAACAACTGGAGGTAAGTGTGAATTGGTTAACAAAGGCGCCTTTAATGATATTGATGGTGCCATCCAAATGCATTTGGGTGCAGAAAATAATATTGATGTAAAAACATTAGCCATGGATTCTTATGAGTTTACATTTAATGGTATGGCTAGTCATGCAGCTGCTTATCCTGAACTTGGTGTGAATGCTTTAGATGCTGTTAATTTAATGTTTGCAGGCGTTAATGCATTGCGACAACATATGAAAAGTGATGCTCGTGTAGCTGGTATTATTACTCATGGCGGAGAAGCATGTAATATTGTTCCTGATCGTTGTGCCTGCAAATTTTATATTCGAGCTAAAGAGAAATCTTATGTAAAAGAACTAACTGAAAAAATAATTAATTGTGCAAAGGGTGCATGTCTTATGACGGGCTGTAGTGTTGAATATCATCCATTTGAAAACAGCTATGATAACTTAGTCTATGATTCTGTTTTAAAAGAATTATTAAAAAAGAATTTAAATGTCAATTTTGTTTTAAATGATGAAGAAGCTAGTGGAAGTAGTGATATTGGTAATGTGAGTCAAGTTTGTCCAACTGTATATTGTGAAATTGAGACGGGTGCCAATCCAAAAGTTTATGCTCATAATGAAGATTTTTTAGATTTTGTTCATGGTAACAATGCATTAAATACATTAAAAATAGCAACTATTTCTATGGCTAAAACGGCTCTTGATTATTCAAAAATCGATTAAAAAAAGCGGAATATTTGATTTCCGCTTATTTATTTACTGCTTCTTTTAAAGCTTTAGCAACTTTAAATTTAACTGATTTACTCGCTTCAATTTGAATTTTTTCTTTTGTTAGTGGATTAAATCCTTCACGAGCTTTTCTTTCAGTGATTTCAAATTTTCCAAAACCTGCAAGATCAACACTCTTACCATCTTTTAAAGCATCAAAAATTTGAGTTAATGTAGAATCAACAATTTCAGTGATTTCTTTTTTTGTACTTGTTGAGTCTGCGGCGATATTCGCAATAATGTCTTTTTTTGTTAGTTTTTCCATAAATAATCTCCTTATTTAACTAACTACATCATACTCTTATCCTTGTATTTATTCAATAATAACCACGCCATAACATGAACCGGTTGTTCAAATTGGTTAGAAAGAATGAGCTCGTCTATTTCTTCTTTTAAATAAGTATGAACCTCAAGAAATTCGGTTTCATCTAAATGAAGTTCATTTGTTTTAATACATTCATCTGCAAAAAATATATGAGCGTAATTATCAGCTATAGTTGGATTACTAGGAATTGTTATTACATGTTTCCATTTTTCAGATGTATATCCTGTTTCTTCATTTAATTCTCGCTTTGCAGCATCTAAAGCTAATTCTACATTCTCATGATCATATTCATTGCCATTTGTTTCTATTCCACCTGCACAAAATTCATTTGTCAATTTTTCGATACCATGTCTAAACTGTTTAACAGTTAAATACCTATTATCAATTGTACGAGCAATGATAACGACATAGCTTCTTCTTGAATAGTTATAGTATGGCCCAAATTCAGTATGATTTGGAAGTTGATATGTACATCTTCTAAAATCAATCCACTTATCTTTAACAATATGTTCAGTTTTAATCTTATGCCACTTTAAATCCATTTTAACCACCAATACTTATTTTAGTGATTAAATCCAAAAAAGCTAGAGAAATCGTCAGTATTGTCTTCTTGTGTAGTGCTATTTGATTCTGTATTCGATGAAGAACCTATAGAATTTCCTTCAAGCATACTCTTGATTTCATCACTAACACGACTGATTGGAATCGCATATCCCATTCCTTCAACATCTGTATCTGACAATTTAGCGCTATTTATACCGATTAATTCACCATTCATATTTAATAATGCACCACCAGAATTTCCAGGATTAATAGCTGCATCCGTTTGGATATATGTTTTTGCTGAAGAGCTTGATGAATCCGTTGAACTTGTAGAAATAGAACGGTTTGTTGCAGAAACAATACCTGTTGTTACAGATTGACCATAACCTAATGCATTACCAATAGCGACAACTTGTTCGCCAACTTGTGTAGAATCGCTTGATCCTATGGTTGCTACTGCAATATTGTTTAATGTATCTGTTGATAAATCATTTACTTTAATAGATATGACAGCTAAATCATCATCTTCATCCGTTCCTTTAACTGTTGCTTCAACGTTTGTATCATCTGCTAATGTTACTGTTAATGTAGTGGCTCCATCAATAACATGATAATTTGTTAAGATATCAATTTCACTTGAAGTTTGATTAATAATTACACCAGATCCAACACTTGTTGTTTCTTGTTGAGTGAATGGAGAATTACTTGAATATCGACCATATGTATTAAAATAATTTTGTACATCACTCACAGAAACATTTGTGATTGCTACAATACTAGGCATACAATTTTGTGCAATACTAGTTACACCTGATGAAGTGTTACTTGAAGTACTGACAACATTAGTTTTTTGTACAGTCGTATTTTGTTTATTATAGGAATCAACAAGATAATTAACACCTTGAAATGATCCAGCAGCAACAACACCAAATGTTGCTGCACTTAATATAATTTGTGCCCCTTTTTTATAAAATCTATTTTTTCTTGGAATTTTTGGAATGTTTTGGTTCATAATGATATCCTCCTATTTACAAGGATATACTAGCAAGATATTCTTAAATTAACTTTAAAAAAGCGAAATTCTTATTGAATTCCGCTTATTCCATATTTGTGTAACCCATCAAATATTTATCGACTTCTTTAGCACATTCCTTACCTTCATGAATTGCCCAAACAACGAGTGATTGTCCGCGATGAACATCACCAGCCGCAAAGTATTTATCCACATTTGTTTGGTAAGAGTTAGGTTTAGTAAGAATTGTATTTCTTGGAGTAGTTTCTAGCTTAAATTTGTCTTTAATTAAATCTTCAACCCCAACAAATCCAGCCGCAATTAATAATAATTCGCACTCAAGAATTTGCTCTGAACCCTTTTCCTCTTCAAGTCTACCATCTTTAAAATGTACTTTAACCGTTTTTACCTGTTTCAAATGGCCTTCTTTATCTGAAATCAACTCTTTTATTGTTGTTTCATAAATTCGAGGATCCTTTTTAAAAACGGCAATAGCCTCTTGTTGACCATAATCTGTTTTACAGATCTTTGGCCATTCTGGCCATGGATTTGATTCTAAACGTGTATCCGGTGCTTTTGGCATCATTTCAATTTGAACTACTGATGCACAACCCTGCCGAATACTTGTGCCAACACAATCATTACCTGTGTCACCACCACCAACGATGATTACATTCTTATATTTAGCACTGATTTCTTCTTTTGTGCTATCTAACAGATGTTTTGTTGCTTTTGTAAGAAAATCGACTGCAAAATAAACACCAGTCACATTACGATTTTTTACATTTAAATCACGTGCTTTTTTAGAACCACAAGCAAAAATAATCGCATCATATTCTTTTTCTAGTTCTTTCTTTGTGATGTCTTTTCCAACATTCACATTGCATTTAAATTCGATTCCTTCTGCCTTTAATAATTCAATTCTTCTTTTAATATATGTTTTTTCCAATTTCATATTTGGAATACCATACATAAGCAATCCACCCGGATAATCTTCACGCTCATATACACATACAGTATGTCCTCTTTGATTTAATTCATGTGCAACAGCAAGACCAGAAGGACCAGAACCAATGACAGCTACTTTTTTATCAGATCGAACAGTAGGTACATTTGGTTGCATCCATCCATTCTTATAAGCCGACTCAATAATGTATAGCTCATTCTGATTGATTGTGACTGAATCTCCATCTCTTCCATTTAAGCATGCCTTTTCGCAAAGGGCAGGGCAGACACGTCCAGTAAATTCAGGGAATGGATTTGTTTTTAATAATCTAGATAATGCTCGTAAATCATTTCCGTTATAAATTTCATCATTCCATTCTGGAATTAAATTATGTAATGGACATCCTGTAACCATTCCTTTAATTTTTATTGCAGATTGACAAAATGGAACGCCGCAATTCATGCATCGACCACCTTGTTTTCTTCTTTCGTCTTCATCTAATTGAGGATGAAATTCATTAAAATTAGTAATTCTTTGTAAAGGAGGAATGGCGGCATTCTCTTTACGTTCGAATTCTAAAAATCCTGTTGGTTTTCCCATAACTTTTCCTCCTTATGCATGAACTTGCTCAAACGCTTTTAATTGAGCTTCATCATCATGATATCCTTTCGATTTTAAATCTTGAATAGCATTCGTGATCTTTTCAAAATCTTTAGGTACAATCTTTTTGAAATTCGCAAGATTTTGATCTAAATCTTCTAAAATCTTTTTTGCGACATCTGATTTAGTGTATTTATAGTGTTTTGTAAGTAATGTTTCTAACATCTCTTTGTCAGCTTTACCTTCTACCTCATATGTATTAACTAATTCTTTATTTAAACGCAAGTACATATCATGATTAGGATCATAAATATAAGCAATACCACCAGACATACCGGCAGCCAAGTTTTTGCCCGTTGGCCCCAAAATAACAACGGTTCCACCAGTCATATATTCTAAGCCGTGATCACCACAACCTTCAACAACGGCTGTCACACCTGAATTACGTACACAGAACCTCTCACCGGCTTTACCACGAATATATGCTTCACCACTTGTTGCCCCATAGAATGCGACGTTACCGATAATAACATTTTCTTCTGCAACAAATCCTGCATTTTCTTTTGGCGCAATAATTAATTTACCGCCAGATAAACCTTTACCAAAGTAATCATTCGCATCTCCACGTACATCAAATGTGATTCCTTTTTGAACAAACGCCCCAAAAGATTGACCAGCACCACCAATACAATGAATTGTAAATGTATCATCTTCTAAAGTGTTTTTGTATTTTTTTGTTACTTCACTAGAGAAAATTGTACCTACTGTACGATCTGTACTTGAAATGGTAATCGTTTCCTCATGTTTTTTCTTCGTATTTAAAGCTTCTTTGAATTTTGGAAGTAATATTTTCATATCAACCGTATTTTCAAGCTCAAAGTTATATGAATCTTTTGGATTATATACAATATTTTCTGGTTTCATTATGATTTCAGAATAATCCATATTTGCATTTTCTATAACTTCAAGATTATCTGTATGACCTACCATTTCATCAATTGTATGATATCCAAGTTCTGCCATAATTTCACGTAGTTCACGAGCTATAAATAACATAAAATTCATAACATATTCAGGTTTTCCTTTGAATCGTTTTCTTAATTCTTGGTTTTGAGTAGCCACACCAAATGGACATGTATCTAAATTACAAACACGCATCATCATACAACCCATCGTTACAAGTGGAGCTGTCGCAAAACCAAATTCTTCTGCACCTAATAAACAGGCAATCGCAACATCACGACCTGTCATTAATTTTCCATCCGTTTCGATAATCACATGACTCCTTAACCCGTTTTCCACTAAATTTTGATGGGCTTCCGCAAGACCTAACTCCCAAGGTAAACCTGCATGATGAATACTACTTTGTGGAGCCGCACCAGTACCACCATCATAACCTGAAATTAATACAACTGTTGCACCGGCTTTGGCAACACCAGAAGCAATCGTACCAACTCCAGCTTCAGAAACGAGTTTTACGCTAATTCTTGCATCTCTATTGGCATTTTTTAAATCATAAATTAATTGTGCTAAATCCTCTATTGAATAAATATCATGATGCGGAGGAGGGGAAATCAAAGATACACCAGGAGTTGAATAACGTGTTTTTGCGATCCAAGGATATACTTTTTTACCTGGCAAATGTCCACCTTCACCAGGTTTTGCGCCTTGTGCCATTTTAATTTGAATTTCTTTTGCACTTACTAAGTATTCTTCCGTCACACCAAAACGTCCTGATGCTACTTGTTTGATAGCTGAATTTTTTTCTGTACCTAAACGTTCCGGTTTTTCTCCACCTTCACCGGAATTTGATTTTCCACCTAATCGGTTCATCGCAATAGCCATACAAGTATGTGCTTCTTCAGATATAGAACCGTATGACATAGCACCGGTTTTAAAACGTTTTACAATTTCATATTCACTTTCGACTTCTTCTAAAGGAATCGATTCTTTAGTCTTTTTAAATTTTAATTGATTTCTTAAATGATGTTTTTGATCATTCTCATTTAATTCTTTTGAATATTCTTTGAAAAGGTCATAATCATTATTTTGTGTTGCTCTTTGAAGCTTAACAATAGTTTCAGGAGAGTATAAATGATCTTCTTTACCAGGCCCTTTACGTAATTTATGAAAACCAATTGAACTAAGACTTGTATCTGTATGCAATCCTAATGGATCAAATGCATGATCATGATGGAAGATTAAATCCTTTTCAATCTCAGCTAATCCAATACCACCAACTCTTGATACTGTGTTTGTGAAGTAAGAATCAATAACTTCTTTACTAATACCTATGGCTTCAAAAATTTGAGCACCTTGATAAGATTGTAAAGTGGAAATACCCATCTTAGCAGCAATTTTAACAATACCATGTAAAATGGCTTCATTATAATCATCTATCGCAATATTTATTTCCTTGTCAAGCATATTCAATTGAATCATTTCTTCAATACATTCATGGGCAAGATAAGGATAGATTGCTGTTGCACCATATCCTAACAATGTTGCGAATTGATGAACATCTCTAGGCTCACCAGATTCCAAAATAATTGAAATCGTTGTTTTTTTCTTAGTTTTAACTAAATGTTGTTCTAAAGCGCTAACCGCAAGTAAACTAGGAATAGCCATGTGACTTTCATCTACACCTTTATCCGATAAAATTAAGATATTAGCTCCATTACGATATGCTTTGTCACACTCAACAAATAAGTTATCTAGTGCTTCTTTTAAACTAGTCCCTCTATAAAATAATAGGGAAATCGTTTCATTTTTAAAACCAGGACGATTCAACATTCTGATTTTATCCATATCTCGAGAAGTTAAAATTGGATTATTTACTTCTAAAACTGTACAGTTATTGCTTGCATCCTGTAAAAGGTTACCTTCTGAACCAATATAAATAGTTGTATCCGTAACAACTTCTTCACGCAAAGAATCGATTGGTGGATTGGTAACTTGGGCAAATAATTGTTTAAAATAATGAAATAAACTTGGATGATTTTTAGAGTAGATTGCCAAAGGAATATCTGTACCCATAGATGCTGTTGGTTCTACTTTAACTTTTGCCATTGGAAGAATAATATCTTTAACATCTTCGTATGTATATCCAAATACCTTATATAAAATATCTCTTTCTTTTTGAGAATGTATATGGGTTTTTTTATCTGGAGCTGGTAAATCTGTTAAGTGTAAAAGGTAACGATCTAACCATTCTCCGTAAGGATTTGAATTTGCGTATTCATTCTTTAAATCATAATCTGTAATTAATTCTTTTTTTACAGTATCAACAAGTAACATTTTACCAGGCTCAAGACGTGATTTTTTAATAATTTTAGATTCATCTAAATCCAAAACACCAACTTCACTTGATAAAATTAACATATTGTCACTTGTTAAATAATAACGAGATGGACGTAATCCATTACGGTCAAGTACAGCCCCAACGACATCACCATCACTAAATAAAATAGCGGCAGGACCATCCCATGGTTCCATCATTGTTGCATAGTAATGATAAAAATCCTTTTTCTTTTGATCCATATCCACATGTTTCCATGGCTCAGGGATTGTGATCATTACTGCTTTTGCTAATGGCATTCCATTCATTACAAAGAATTCAAGGGCATTATCAAGCATAGCAGAATCGCTACCACTCGCATTAATGATTGGTAAAATTTTATTTCCTTCCTCTTTTAATAGGGAAGATTTCATACTTTCTTCACGCGCTAACATTTTATTTGCGTTAGCACGAATGGTATTGATTTCACCATTATGGGCAATGAAGCGATTTGGATGTGCTCTTTGCCATGAAGGAGTTGTATTTGTTGAGAATCGGGAATGGACAATCGCTATCGCACTCTTATAATCTGTATCTTGTAAATCTTTGTAAAATTGACGAAGCTGTTTTACTAAAAACATACCTTTATAGACAATCGTACGACTTGATAAACTTGCAACATAAGTTTCTGGACAACTATGCTCAAATTCACGTCGAATCACATAAAGCAAACGATCAAAATCTAAACCACTTTTTAAGTGTGAGGGTTTTTCAATAAATGCTTGATAAATAGCAGGCATACAGTCTTTTGCTTTTTGTCCCAAGATTTTATCATCACAAGGAACCTTTCTCCATGTGATGAATTTGGCACCTTCTTGTTTAACAATATTTTCAAACATTTTTTTGTGTTGATTTTGCTTTAATTTTTGTGTTGGAAAAAAGAACATACCAATTCCATATTCACGCTCGTTTGGAAGGATGAATTTTTCTTTCTTTGCCACTTTCTTAAAAAAATCGTTTGAAATTTGAAGTAGAATACCTACACCATCTCCAACTTTTCCCGATGCATCTTTTCCAGCTCTATGTTCTAGTTTTTCAACGATATGCAAAGCTTTATCAACAACATCATAGCTTTGCGTTCCATCTATTTGTACAACAGTACCAATTCCACATGCATCATGTTCTAATTCATAATTCATAGTATCAACCTTTCTATTTTCCACTGTCTCCATAATTTGATAAGTATCGAGCACTTGGATCATTTACATTACATCCTTGCCACTCTTTATTTGGCATCCAAAAATCTTTTATCATATGAGCTTGGTTTGGATAATATTTTTCAAATAACTCACGATAAAGTAAAGATTCTTTCGTGAAAGGAGTCGCATATGTATATTTTTTTATTTTATCTTCATATTCTTCATCTGTATAATATGTATTCGCATACTCTTTAATATCATCACTTAAAGAGTGACCTACTGCATCAGAGAATGCAGCTTTTTCTCGCATAAGGATGTCATAAGGTAAAATTTTATCTTGCTCAAACGCATGTCGTAATAAATATTTACCTTTGTTGTAGGTGTTCATTTTTTTGCTTGGATCAATATGCATAACGTAGTCTACAAAATCTAAATCACCAAAAGGAACGCGTGCCTCAATAGAATTTACTGAAATACATCGATCTGCTCTAAGTACATCATACATAAATAATTCTCGTACGCGTTTTTGTGCTTCTTCTTGAAAAGCTTGCGCATTTGGCGCAAAATCAGTGTATTTATAACCAAATAATTCATCACTAATTTCACCAGTTAGTAACACACGAATATCCGTTGTTTCATGTATAGCTTTACAAATTAGATACATTCCAATACTTGCTCGAATGGTCGTGATATCATATGTTCCTAAAGCTTTAATAACAGGTTCTATAGATGAAATAACATCTTCTTTATTGATGATAATTTCTGTATGTTCACTTCCAATATAGTCTGCAACTTCTTTTGCATATTTTAAGTCAATCGCATCGATATCCATGCCAATGGCAAATGTGCGAATTGGCTTTTTTAAAATATGGGCACTAACAGCACATACCAATGATGAATCTAATCCTCCGCTTAGCAAAAATCCTAGTGGTGCATCGGCATCAAGCCTTTTTTCAATTCCAGCTACAAGTTTGTCGTGTATATTTTGGCAAATCGTTTCTAAATCATCTGTATTATAGGTATCACTTTTTGCGATATCTCTATAGCAAGTAAAGGTACCGTTCGCATAGTAGTGTCCTGGAGGAAAGGGAAGAATCTTATCTGTTAGACCAATTAAATTTTTAGCTTCCGAAGCAAACATTATATTTTGATCCGAATCATATCCATAGAAAAGTGGCCTTATTCCGATAGGATCTCTTGCTGCAATAAATTCATTTTTTTGACCATCATAAATGATACAGGCATATTCTGCATCGAGTTTCTCAAACATATTTAGTCCATATTTATCGTATAAAGGTAATAAGATTTCACAATCACTTTCACTATTGAAGATATAGCCATCTTCTATTAATTCTTCTTTCCATTTTCTAAAACCATAAATTTCACCATTGCAGACAACTGCATTATTCTTATAATGAAACGGCTGCATGCCGCTAGGATTTAATCCCATTATGGCTAGTCTTTGAAAGCCTAAATATCCCTTTTCAAAAGATTCAACTCTTGTATCATCAGGTCCTCTTGATGTTGTTTTTTCTAAAGCTTTTTCTATGATTGATTGATCTATTTTTTTTGATTCATACCCTATAATTGTACACATTTTAATAGTCCTCCTTAGGATGGAAAAGCCGGCTCTAAGCCGGTTTTTCGATTTATAGAATTCCAAACAATAATTTTCCGTAAGTTGGGAATGGCCATTTTTCTTGACTTGTTAATACTTCAAGTTTATCGCATGGCTCTCTTAATGCTTGCATATCTTGGATGATATGATCTCTTACAAAGAATGCTGATTTTTCAAAATCATCAATACCATGTAATTCTTCAATGTCTTTTTGAAGTTTTAATAATGCTTCATAAGCTGTACTTTCTAATTCTGAAATTTCTTTAACAGTTTCAGATTCATAAGTAGAAGTAGCACCAATTTGTGTTTTTGCCAAAGCAGTATCTGTTAATGTTTTAGAATATGTTGCTACAGCCGGTAAAATTTGTTTTGAAGCGATATCTACCATTGTTAATGCTTCTATGTTAATCTCTTTAACATATTCATCCATCAAAATTTCATATCTTGATTCAACTTCTTCTTTTGATAAAACTTTTTGTCTTTCGAATAATTCAATGTTTTCTTTATGAACGAAATAAGGAAGAGCATCTGGAGTTGTTTTTAGATTTAATAAACCTCTTGATTCTGCTTCTTTAACCCATGAATCATCGTATCCGTTACCATTGAAGATAATTCGTTTATGATTTTTGATTGTATCTTTAATTAATGCATGTAAAGTTGCATCAAAATCTGTTGCACTTTCCAAAATGTTTGCGAATTGCTCTAACTCATCAGCAATAACTGTATTTAAGATAATGTTACAGCCGGCAATTGATGAATTTGATCCAGGCATTCTGAATTCAAACTTATTTCCAGTGAATGCAAATGGGCTTGTACGGTTACGATCTGTAGAATCTTTAGGGAACTTAGGAAGAACTGTAGCTCCAATTTTCATTAATTCTTTTTCTTTTCCATCATATGGTTGATCTTCTTCGATAGCTTTTAAAACGGCAGCTAATTCATCTCCTAAGAAGATTGAAATAATTGCTGGTGGAGCTTCGTTTGCACCTAAACGGTGATCATTTCCTGCTGTGGCTACACTTAGTCTTAATAAATCTTGATGTTCGTCAACAGCTTTAATGATAGCAGCTAAGAACAATAAAAATTGAGCGTTTTCATGAGGTGTTTCACCTGGTTCTAATAAATTTAATCCTGTATCTGTTGATAAAGACCAGTTATTGTGTTTACCAGAACCATTGATTCCATCAAATGGTTTTTCATGTAACAAAGCAACTAATCCATGTTTTTTAGCTGTTCTTTGAATTAATTCCATTGTTAATTGGTTGTGATCTGTCGCAATGTTTGTTGTTGAGAAGATTGGTGCTAACTCATGTTGAGCTGGAGCAACTTCATTGTGTTCTGTTTTTGCTAAAATGCCTAATTTCCATAATTCTTTATTTAAATCAGTCATGAATTCTTGAACACGTGTTTTGATTGTTCCAAAATAATGATCTTCTAATTCTTGACCTTTAGGACATGGTGCTCCAAATAATGTTCGTCCTGTGTAGATTAAATCTTTACGATCTTTATAATAGTTAACGTCTACTAAAAAGTATTCTTGCTCAGGTCCTACTGTTGTTTTAATTGTATGAACATCAGTGTTTCCAAATAATTTAACAATACGTAATGCTTGCTTATTGATAGCTTGCATACTTCTTAATAATGGTGTTTTCTTGTCAAGAGCATGTCCAGAATAAGAACAGAATGCTGTTGGAATACATAATACGCCATTTTTGATGAAAGCATAAGATGTTGGATCCCAAGCTGTATATCCTCTAGCTTCAAATGTTGCTCTTAAACCTCCGTTAGGGAAGCTTGATGCATCTGGCTCACCTTTGATTAATTCTTTCCCGGAAAATTCCATGATTACTTTTCCATCTTTAGATGGATTAATGAAGCCATCGTGTTTTTCAGCTGTAACACCAGTCATTGGTTGGAACCAGTGCGTATAATGTGTTGCGCCTTGTTCAATAGCCCATTCTTTCATGGCATGTGCTACGGCATTTGCGATTTTGATGTTAAGTTGTTTTCCTTCATGAATTGTTTTTTCTAATTCACGATATGTGTCTTTTGCTAACTTTTCACGCATAACTGATTCATCAAATACTGCGCTTCCAAAAATTTCTTCTACTACAGATTTCATAACAGGTCTCCTTCTTCCATAAAAAAAGCAAGGACAACAAAAAGAAAGTATAAATATACTTCACTTTTTTTGGCGTCCTTGCCATGTATGTTTTGATTATAGCGTCTTAAAAATATTTGTCAATACGAAAAATGTAAATTTTGAAAATTGTTGTAAAAAATTTCATTGTATTTTCATTCAAATCATTATATAAATAATATATTGAAGAAAAGAGTGTGAATATATGACTTATAAAGATGTGTTAAATTTTTGCGAAGAACAAGATGTTCGTTTCATTCGTTTATGTTATTTTGATGTTTTTGGGAAGCAAAAAAATGTTTCTGTTTTACCTAATGAGTTAGCTCGAGCTTTTGAACAAGGAATTTCGTTCGATGCTTCTGCAATTGATGGTTTTTTAGACGAAGTACATAGTGATTTATTTTTACATCCTGATCCAAATACTATGTGCATTTTGCCTTGGAGAAGTATTGATGGAAGTGTTATTCGTATGTATTGCGATATCAAATATCCGGATGGCCGTATTTTTGAAAGAGACGTTCGCTATATTTTGAAACAATCGATAAAAAAGGCTAAAGAAGCAGGTTTTGACATTAATTTTGGCTCTGAATTTGAATTTTATCTATTTAAATTGGATGATAATGGAGAAAATACTTATATTCCTTTAGATCATGCTGGTTATATGGACATTGCTCCAGAAGATAAAGGCGAAAATGTTCGTAGAGAAATTTGCTTTACACTAGAGGAAATGGGAATTCATCCTGAGGTAAGTCATCATGAAGTAGGGCCTGGTCAAAATGAAATCGATTTTAAATATAGTGATGCCTTGCAGGCAGCAGATGATGCAGCTACATTTCAATGGGTTGTTAAAACTGTAGCCGATGCGAATGGTTTATATGCTGATTTTTCTCCAAAACCACTTGATGATTATCCTGGTAATGGTATGCATATTAATATGAGTATTAAAAATAATGACGATTATATCCTTCCTTTTATGGCAGGAATCCTTTCGCATATGAAAGAATTAACGCTCTTTTTAAATCCAAGTGAAAAATCTTATTTACGTTTTGGTAAAGATAAAGCACCACAATATATAACTTGGTCTTATGAAAATAGAAGCCAGCTTGTTCGTATTCCTGCTACACATGCATCAAGTCGTATGGAATTACGATCTCCTGATTGCACTTGTAATCCGTATTTAGCTTATGCTTTATTAATTCAGGCAGGATTAGAGGGTATTGAAGAGCATCTAGAAATTCCACAAGCTGTTGATATTAATTTATTTCATGCAGATTCTTCTATTACTTCTTTGTTGGAACAATTACCTAGAAGTTTAGATGAGGCTAAAATGTTTGCGAAAAATAGTTCTTGGATAAAGAAAAATGTTAATGAATCTATATTAGATGTGTATACAAAATAGGTGATAGTATGGAAAGAAAAAAAGGAATCGTTCTTGGTAATGAAAAATTCCTTGCTTTAGTGAAAAGCTGTTTTCCTATGGATTATGTTCTTTGTTCAAATTTAATGGAGGCAAAGACAAAATTGCGTACGCAGAAATTTGATTATTTGATTATTTTGTACGCGCAATCGCAAAATGATATTTTACATTTTGCCAAGGATTGTGCTGTAGTAAAAAATTTGAGTACACTTATGGTTTGTAAACAGGAAATTTTTGATCAGGTACAATACCAGATTCGTGAATCCGGTATTTTGCTTCTTGCTTATCCTGTTAAAAAACAATCCATTTATCAGGCATTGTGTATTTTAGATAATGTTCGAGAAAAATTATTACAGTATGAGAGGAAATATCAGAAATTAGAGCAGAGGTATTTAGAACTGAAATTCGTAGATCGTTGCAAATTGATGCTTATTTCAAATTATAATTGGAGTGAAGAGAAGGCGCATCATTATATTGAAAAATTGGCTATGGATAATGGTTCGAGTAAATATGTAATCGCAAAGAAATTGTTAGAGGAGTTTGAAACATAATGAAAATACAAAAAACGAATGCTATGCGTTTTTTAGATAAAAATAGAATCAGTTATAGGGCACATACATATGAACATAAAGATGGGGATCCAGTTGATGGAATTCATGTTGCTACACTTTTAAATCAACCGATTGATCATGTTTATAAAACATTAGTTTTACAGGCAAACACAAAAGAATATTTAGTATTTATGCTTCCTGTTGATTTGGAACTTGATTTAAAAAAATGTGCGAAGGTCGCAAAAGTCAAGTCTGTTGAAATGATTCATGTCAAAGATATCAATAAAATTACAGGATATATTCGTGGTGGATGTTCACCGCTTGGAATGAAAAAGCAATTTCGTACTTTTATAAACGATAGTGTGTCTCATGTTAATACTATTTATTTTAGTGCTGGTAAAATTGGAGAACAGATTGAAATGAATCCAAAAGATTTGATTCAGATTATGAATATTGATGTAGTAAATATAGTAAAGGAATAATATATGTGGCAAGATCGTAGTGTTTTTTATCAAATTTATCCATTAGGAGCTTGTGGTGCTCCTTTTGAAAATGATGGCAAGCTTGCTCATCGTATTTTAAAAATTGAAGATTGGATTCCACACTTAACCAAACTAGGTATTGATTGTGTTGTTTTTAATCCTGTTTTTCAATCGAAATCTCATGGCTATGATACGAGTGATTTTTATACAATAGATTGTAGATTAGGTTCGAATGATGATTTTAAAATTCTGTGTAAAAAATTAAACGATTCTGGAATTAAAGTTATCTTAGATGCCGTTTTTAATCATGTTGGTAGAGATTTCTTCGCATTTCAAGATGTTTTAAAGAATAAATGGAATTCCCAATATAAAGATTGGTTTTATATTGATTTTAATAGTAATAATTCTTATAACGATGGTCTTTGGTATCAGGATTGGGAAGGAAATGATATTTTAGTAAAGTTAAATCTTCAAAATCCACAAGTCGTTGATTATTTATTAGGCATCGTCGATTTTTGGGTAAATGAATTTCATATTTCTGGTTTAAGACTTGATGTGGCGTATTGTTTAGATCAAAATTTTCTTAAAAGACTACATCATCATGTTTCAAGTGATTTTTTCTTGTATGGGGAAACACTTCATGGTGATTATAATATTTGGGTCAATGATGATATGTTACAAAGCTGTACGAATTATGAATGTTATAAGGGGATTTATTCAAGTTTTAATAGTGCAAATTTTTATGAGATTTTGTATTCCTTAAATCGTCAATTCGGCAAAGATCCTTGGTGTTTATATACGGGTAAACATTTGTTTAATTTTGTGGATAATCATGATGTACCTAGATTGGCAACCATTTTACATGATAAAAATCAAATATCTTTGGCGTATGGTTTATTGTTCACGATGCCAGGTATTCCTTGTTTGTATTATGGTAGTGAATGGGGAATTGAAGGGAATAAAAATTGGAATGATTCTGATTTAAGACCAGAAATAAAAAGTTGTCAATGGAATGAACTAACGGATTGGATTCATCAATTAATCCAATTAAAGCACTCACATTCTGCTTTACAGAGTGGAGATTATACACAAATTGGAATTAATAATACATGTTGTATTTTTCAAAGAAGTGATACACAAGAGTGTTTATGGATTTGTATTAATATGAAAAATGAAGCACAAACTTTAGGGTTTAATGGAGAAGGAAACTTTGTGGATGTTCTTTCAAATGAAAAGATTATGATTCATAATCAATATTCTTTTAGGCCTTATGAATGTAGGGTGATAAAACGTGTCTGAAAAATATAATTTCTTTGGTTGGAATATGAAGGAAGAGCCTTATTTTCTATCAAAAGATGATTCGATCACATATTTCAAAGATGTTTTTATTTCTGAAGAAAAAAATGAATCTGTTATTTTTCGTCATTATATAGGTTTTGATACAAAAGTAGTCATTAAAAAAAACAAGGTATCGTTTGAATGGATTCCAAAAGGAAACAAGAATATAAAAGAGGTATATTGGCCTGGTGCCTTTGGAATAGATCAAGATGATGCGTATAGTATTCTTCCTTATATGCAAGGTGTGTTAATTCCAAAAGGATATGATTATGATTATTCGAATTTAGCTTTTGATGGTCAATTTTGTAGTGCAGCAGCATATATGTCTTGGTTTGGACAGGTACAAAATAATAATGGGTACATTATGATTAATGAAACTCCTTGGGATAGTAAATATCAAATCTTACATACAAAAGATCATACACATTTGCAGTTAAGATGGATTACTAGTTTAGGGTGTATGAGATATACACGAAAAATTCATTTTATTTTTGAGGACAATTTTGATTATAATCGTGCTTGTAAGTTGTATCGTGAGTATGTAAGGAGTATTGGTTTATTTAAATGTTTAAAGGATAAAGCAATCGATTTACCGGCAATTCATAATTTAATGGAATGTTCTGTTGTGCATACGGGTATAAAAACGCATACAGATGTTCATAGTCGATTTTATGACGAAAAGAAGCAGGATGTCGTACATTCTTTTTCAAGTGTTGAAAATATGATACATGTATTACATGAAAAAGGTGCATCTCGAATGTATCTACATTTGGATGGTTGGGGTAATCCGGGATATGATAATGAGCATCCAGATTATTTACCTGCATGTATAAAAGCTGGTGGTTGGGATGGCTTAAAACATCTTCAAAAGACATTAACTTCGTATCATGATTTGTTTGGTTTACATGATCAATATAGGGATTATTATTTAAACGCAAAAAGCTATGATATAAGAAATGCTTTGATGCAAGAGGATGGATCTTGTTTTGAACATGCAAGTTGGGCAGGTGGAAGACAGAATTATTTGTGTGCTTCTTTAGCTTTACAATATATTGAGCGAAACTATTCTGAAATTTTTAAACAAGATATTCATTTGGATTGCAATTACTTTGATGTTTTTACGTGTAATGAGTTAGATGAATGTTTCAATTCTGAACATAGAATGTCAAGAAAAGAATGTGCTGATTATCGGGAAGCATGTTTTAAATTTTTGATTAATCATAACATTATCCCTTCTAGTGAGGAATGTTGTGATTGGGCGATGCGTTCTTTGGTTTTTTCTCATTATGGTCCTTATGAATTTATATTGAAAGATGATCAACAAAAAAAGATGGGGATTGAAGTCCCATTATTTAATTTAGTGTATCATGATTGTTTTATTTTGCCTTGGCCAATGGAGAAGAAAAAAGAAGACTATATGTTGTATGCTTTGTTAAATGGTGGTATGCCATATTTAGTGCGAAACGCTCCTTACGCCAATGTTGATGGTAATTTCGGACAGGATGGATTATCGATTGAAGAAAAAATTAATCGAGCCCATATTGTTTCTGATTTCTATAAAAAAGTTTCTTTTAGTGAAATGATTCATCATGAATATATAAATGAGTTTGTTCAAGTATCAGAATTTGATAATGGCTATTGTATAAAAGTAAATTTTAAAGATAATTCTTATACAATTACTAAAAAATAAGAAATGATTTTATTGTATACTCATTGTGTAAGCAGGATAATACGTTCTGCTTGCTTTTTATATGGCCCATAGTAACCGTTTATCATTAGATTTATACCTCATTTGACATTTAGGAATACTAATATCGTTTACGATTAAGTTCTTCATAATGCTTATATACTTCTATGCTTAATTTACGAAATTCTTCATGTTCAATACCGAAATCATGCTTTTTGATGCGTTTATAGAATTCATCATCTCTAAATCCAATTTTGTCGGTATCCTCTTTATTGCAACCATAATAAACATTGTTAATATTAGCCCACATAATTGCACCTAAGCACATTGGACAGGGTTCACCAGTCGTATAAATATCATATCCTGATAAATCATGTGTACCTAATTTTTCACAGGCATCACGAATAGCTTCCATTTCACCATGACAAGTTGGATCATGTTTATCAAGTACTCGATTATGCCCTTTTCCAATGATCTCATTTGTCTTTGAATTTATTATGACTGCACCAAATGGACCGCCATGATTTTTTTCTATAGCTTCATAAGCTTCTTGTATGGCCATATTCATTGCTTCTTTAGAAAAATATTTTTTTGACATTTTAACACCGTCCTTATTATTTATCTTTCATTTCACCAATATAGTATACCTTTAGCATACTAAATAAAATAAGTATGTAAAACAAAAGACCTCGCTAGGAGGTCTATACTATAACATGGATTTGAATAAGATTTCGTTATAGTCTGGTAATGGCCAATCTTCTTTAGAAACGTTGATTTCAATTTCATCCGTCAATTTACGAATTGTGTTCATTAATGGCAATAGTTCATCGGCTGCAAAACGTGCGGCCTCTTTTTCGTTTGATACTTCTTTACTTATTAGTTTTTCAAGTGTATCTAAATGATCTGAAACCAAAACGAGTGGAGTATTGATGTTTTTTAAAATTTTTACTTCAAGAGGAGTATCGATTCCACTTGATTTCTTTGTTTGAATGATTTGAGCTAATTTAGCTTCGTATGCGAAGATAGCCGGCAAAATTTGTTTTCGCAACATATAAGCCATCGTTTTTGCTTCAATTTGAATCACTTGATAATAATTCGTTAATAAGATGTTTTCACGAGCATGCAATTCGCTAGCGTTATACACACCATGTTTTTCAAATAATTGTAAATTTTTTGGATCTGTATAGTGAGGAAGAGCATCTGCCGTTGTTTTTAATTCTAATAAGCCACGTTTTTTAGCTTCTTCACGCCATTGTTCCGAATAGCCGTTTCCAGAAAATAAAATACGTTTATGTTCTTTTAATGTTTTACGAATTAATTGAATTATTGATTGTGTCATATCTTCTGAATTTGAACATTCTAATTCGTCTGCGAATTGTGTTAATTCTTCAGCTACAATTGTATTTAAAATTGTATTTGGACAAGAAATGTTTAAGTTAGATCCTAAACTTCTAAATTCAAATTTATTTCCAGTAAACGCAAATGGACTTGTACGATTTCGATCTGTTGAATCTTTAGAAATTGGAGGAAGAGTACTTACACCTAACTCTAATTTTCTATCAATTGTGTCTACATATTCTTTACCAGCTTCAATCGCATCTAAAATGGCAGAAAGTTCATCACCTAAATAAATAGAAACGATGGCAGGAGGTGCTTCATTAGCTCCAAGTCGATGGTCATTTCCTGCACTGGCTACGGAGATCCTCAATAAATCTTGATATTCATCAACACCTTTAATAATAGCAGCTAAAACAGTTAAAAAACGAATGTTGTCTTTTGGATTTTCACCAGGCTCCAAAATATTTTCGCCTTGCTCAGTCGCAAATGACCAGTTGTTATGCTTACCAGAACCATTTACACCTTCAAAAGGCTTTTCATGAAGTAAACAAACCAATCCATGGTGACTTGCTACTTTTTGTAAAACTTCCATTGTTAATTGATTTTGATCATTCGCGATATTTGTAGATGTAAAAACAGGGGCTAATTCGAATTGGCAAGGGGCCACTTCTTTATGTTCTGTTTTCGCATATACGCCAAGTTTCCAAAGTTCCTCATCCACTTCTTCCATATAGGCTTTTACTCTTTCAGAAATACTTCCAAAATAGTGATCGTCTAATTCTTGACCTTTTACAGGGCTTGCACCAAATAATGTTCTACCAGTAACTAAAAGATCTAATCTTTCCTTGTACATTTTTTCATCAATTAAAAAATATTCTTGTTCAGGTCCTACTGTGGTTTTGATTTTTTTTATATCATAACCCATAATGTTAAATAAACGTACAGCAGCTTTATTTAATGCATCATTTGATCTTAATAGAGGCGTCTTTTTATCTAAAGCACTACCATCATAAGAACAAAATAATGTTGGAATATATAACGTTTTTTCTTTTACAAACGCAAGGGAAGTTGGATCCCAAGCTGTATAACCTCTTGCTTCAAAAGTAGCTCTTAAACCACCACTAGGAAAACTAGATGCATCAGGTTCACCTTTGATTAATTCTTTACCTCTAAAATCTGAAATAACAGATGTTTGACCTGTTGGATTTATAAAAGCATCATGCTTTTCAGCTGTTATACCTGTCATTGGTTGGAACCAATGAGTGTAATGGGTAGCTCCTTTATCCATAGCCCAATCTTTCATTGCATTAGCAACGACATCTGCAATTTCTTTTGGTAACTCTTTGCCATTTTCCATGACATCAATCATTTGCTTATAAACAGCATGTGGTAAATACTTTTGCATTGCACTTGTACTAAACACATCACAACCAAAATATTCATCAACGATTTTCATTCAAATACTCCTCCTATTTGGCTATATCATACCATAAAATATATATTAAAAAAATGCACAAGAAGTGCATTTTTACTTATCTCTATTTTTTAAGCTAGCAGCAACCAATCCGATAAACAAAGGATGTGGACGATTTGGTCTTGATTTGAATTCTGGATGATATTGAACACCAATATAGAATGGATGATCTGCATATTCGATTGCTTCTACAAGTTGTTTATCTGGACTTGTTCCTGAAATCAACATACCTGCTTGCTCGAATTCACTACGATATTCATTATTAAATTCATAACGATGACGATGTCTTTCATCTATCATTTCTTTTCCATAACAAGTATTTAATTTAGATTCTGAACGGATAGAACAAGGATAAGAACCTAAACGCATTGTTCCGCCCTTTCGAATATCATTGCTTTGATCTTCCATGAAATCAATAATTGTATGTTGACTTTGAGGGTCAAATTCATAGGAATTGGCATCTTCATATTCCAATGCACTTCTAGCAAAGGCAATAGCAGCAATTTGCATACCAAGACAAATACCTAAATATGGAATTTTCTTTTCACGAGCATATGTAGCAACGGCAATCATTCCTTCGATACCACGATCACCAAATCCACCAGGTAAAATGATTCCATCTGTATCTTTGAAGACTTCGTCTAAATTTGCATTCTCCAAACCATCTGAATCTATCCATTGAATATTTACTTTTGCATGATTTGCAAAACCACCATGATATAAAGCTTCACTTACAGATAAATAAGCATCATGTAAAGCAACATATTTACCTACAAGAGCAATATTAACAGGCTTTGTACTTTCTCTGATATTGTCTACTACACTTTGCCATTCACTTAAATCTGGTTTACGAATTTCTAATCCTGTCTTTTCACAGACAATATCTGCTAAATTCTGATCTTCCAACATAAATGGAACTTCATATAAAGAAGGTAAAGTTTTATTTTGAATTACACAACGTTTTTCAACATTACAGAACAATGAGATTTTATCTAATACAGACTGTGGAATTGTTTCATCACAACGAGCAACAATAATATCTGGATTAATACCATATGATTGTAATTCCTTAACTGAATGTTGAGTTGGTTTTGATTTATATTCCTGACTTCCTGAAATATAAGGTATATATGTTACATGGATAAATAAGCAATTATTTCTACCAACTTCTAAAGCTACCTGACGAATTGATTCAAGGAAAGGTAAGCTTTCAATATCACCGGTAGTACCTCCGATTTCGGTGATCACAACATCAGCTTGCGCATGTTTGCCGGCACGAATCACAAAGCTTTTGATTTCGTTTGTGATATGAGGTATTACCTGTACAGTTTCACCAAGATATTTACCGTCACGTTCTTTATTAATTACATTCCAATATACGCGGCCTGTAGTTAAATTTGAATAAGTGTGAAGGTTTTCATCGATAAAACGTTCATAATGTCCTAAATCCAAATCCGCTTCAAGTCCATCATCAGTAACATAAACTTCACCATGTTGAAAAGGAGACATTGTTCCTGGATCCACATTGATATATGGGTCTAATTTTTGAGAAGTAACTTTATATCCTCTTGATTTTAATAGTCTTCCCAAACTTGCAGCACTGATACCTTTACCAAGACCAGATACAACACCACCTGTTACGAAAATATATTTTGTAGTCATTCTTTTCACCTCTTAATGAAAATAATTTTAATGCAAGCAAAATTTTATGTAAAGAAAAAATTATAATAAATGAAAAAAAATTTATAAACTTGTATAATGAAAGAAAAAGTAGGTGAGTCATATGGATTTAAAGGCAAAAGAAAAAATGTATGTACGATTAATCGTCTTCACACTATTACTTTTAATGATCGTATTCTATTTTGAAAAGATTTTAGGATTTCTACAAACCATACTAGCTATCTGTTTTCCTTTTTTAATCGGAGCTGGTTTAGCTTTTGTGTATAATATTATCGCTAATAATATTATTCGAATCTTTAAAATTCAAGATACCAAGCCAAGAAGATTTTTTGTGAATTTGATGTCAATTTTAATTGTATTTAGTATCTTCGCAATTTTTTTATGTATTGTATTTCCAAAAATACTTTTTTCTATTCAAAGTTTAGTTTCGAATTTTCCAACACTCATTGATGAAT